>NZ_JAIUGQ010000010.1:0-180596 GCF_020164715.1 Mesorhizobium sp. ESP7-2 | reverse complement strand
GTAGGGGAGTAGGGGAGTAGGGGAGTAGGGGAGTAGGTTACCCGTTCCCGGGCCTTTCCTTTTTCCTACTCCCCTACTCTCTGCTTTCTACGCCGCCAGATCGCGCAGCACGTATTGCAGGATGCCGCCGTTCTTGAAGTAGTCGAGCTCATCCAGCGTATCGATGCGGCAGATGATCGGCACGTTCTTCACCGTGCCGTCGCCATAGGTGATCTTGGCGGTCATCGTCTTGCGCGGCTTGATGGCGCTCAATCCGTCGATCTCGACCAGCTCGTCGCCCTTCAGGTTGAGAGAAGCCCATGAGGTGCCGTCCTCGAACACGAAGGGGATGACGCCCATGCCGACCAGGTTCGAACGATGGATGCGCTCGAAGGACTGGGCGATGACGGCGCGGACACCGAGCAGGTTCGTGCCCTTGGCCGCCCAGTCGCGCGACGAGCCGTTGCCGTATTCGACGCCTGCGAAGATGACCAGCGGCACGCCTTCCTTCTTGTATTCCATCGCCGCGTCGTAGATCGATTCCTCTTCCTTCGTGGGATAGTGGATGGTGTAGCCGCCCTCGCGGCCGTTCTCGCCCAGCATGTGGTTGCGGATGCGGATGTTGGCGAAGGTGCCGCGCATCATCACCTCATGGTTGCCGCGCCGCGTGCCGTACTGGTTGAAGTCGGCAACGCCGACGCCATGGTCGGTGAGGTATTTGCCGGCCGGCGAGGCCGCCTTGATCGAACCGGCCGGCGAGATGTGGTCGGTGGTGATCTTGTCGCCGAACAGGCCGAGCACGCGCGCGCCCTTGATGTCGCCGATCTTGCCGAAACCTGATGTCATGCCGGCGAAGTAGGGCGGATTCTGCACATAGGTCGAATTGTTGTCCCAGGCATAGGTCTGGCCTTCCGGCGCCTTGACGTTCTGCCAGTACTCGTCGCCCTTGAAGACGTCGGCATATTTGCGGGCGAACAGCTCGCGCGTGACGTTCTTCTCGATGAACTCCTGGATTTCAGCCGAGCTCGGCCAGATGTCCTTGAGATAGACCGGATTGCCGTTCCTGTCGTCGCCGAGCGGCTCGGTGGTCAGGTCCTTGCTGACGGTGCCGGCGAGCGCATGCGCCACGACCAGAGGCGGCGACGCCAGGTAGTTCGCCTGCACGTCGGGCGAGACGCGGCCTTCGAAGTTGCGGTTGCCGGAGAGCACCGCGGCAGCGATCAAACCTTTGTCGTTGATGGTCTTGGAGATCGGCGCCGGCAGCGGGCCGGAATTGCCGATGCAGGTGGTGCAGCCGAAGCCGACCAGGTTGAAGCCGATCTGGTCGAGCTCCTTCTGCAGGCCCGACTTCTCCAGATATTCCGCCACCACCTGACTGCCAGGGGCCAGCGAGGTTTTTACCCACGGCTTCTGCTTCAAACCGACGCGGTTGGCGTTGCGGGCAAGCAGGCCGGCGCCGATCAGCACTGATGGGTTCGAGGTGTTGGTGCACGAGGTGATGGCGGCGATGACGACGTCGCCATGGCCAAGGTCATGATCGGTGCCTTCGACGGCGTAGCGCTTGGAGATTTCGGCGGATTTCTTGTATTCGGTCTCCATCGCCTTGGCGAAGCCGGCCGGAATGCCTTCGAGCGCGACACGGCCTTCCGGCCGCTTGGGACCGGCCATCGACGGCACGACGCTGTCCAACTCCAGTTCGAGCAGGTCGGTGAAGACCGGGTCGGCGGAGCCGGCCTCGCGCCACATGCCCTGCGCCTTGGAATAGGCCTCGACCAGGGCGATGCGGTCCTCGCTGCGGCCGGACATTGTGAGGTAGCGGATGGTTTCCGAATCGACCGGGAAGAAACCGCAGGTGGCGCCATATTCGGGCGCCATGTTGCCGATGGTGGCGCGGTCGGCCAGCGTCATGTTGGAGAGGCCGGGACCGAAGAACTCGACGAATTTGCCGACGACGCCCTTCTTGCGCAGCATCTGGGTGACGGTGAGCACGAGGTCGGTGGCGGTGACGCCCTCCTTGAGCTTGCCGGTGAGGCGGAAGCCGATGACCTCGGGCAGCAGCATGGAAACCGGCTGGCCGAGCATGGCCGCCTCTGCCTCGATGCCGCCGACGCCCCAGCCGAGCACGCCAAGGCCGTTGATCATGGTGGTGTGCGAATCGGTGCCGACGCAGGTGTCGGGATAGGCCGTAGTTTCGCCGTCCTCGGTGTTGGTCCACACGACCTGGCCGAGATATTCGAGGTTGACCTGGTGGCAGATGCCGGTGCCGGGCGGCACGACGCGGAAGTTGCGGAACGCCTGCTGGCCCCATTTCAGGAACTTGTAGCGCTCCTCGTTGCGCTCATATTCGAGCTCGACATTGCGGGCGAAGGCCATCGGCGTGCCGAACTCGTCGACGATCACGGAGTGGTCGATGACGAGGTCGACCGGCACCAGCGGGTTGATCTTCTGCGGATCACCGCCGAGCGAAGCCATGGCATCGCGCATGGCGGCGAGATCGACCACGGCGGGAACGCCGGTGAAATCCTGCATCAGCACGCGGGCCGGGCGATAGGCGATCTCGACGCCGGCGGTGCCCTTGTCGGTCAGCCAGCCGGCCACCGCCTGGATCGAGTCCTTGGTGACGGAGCGGCCGTCCTCGTTGCGCAGGAGGTTTTCCAGCAGCACCTTCATCGAATAGGGCAGCTGGGCAATGCCGGTGAGGCCGTTCTTCTCGGCCTCGACGAGGTCGAAATAGACATACTCGGCGTCGCCCGCTTTCAGCGTGCGGCGGCAATTGAAACTGTCGAGGGATTTTGACACGTGCGATCCTTGTCTGTTCAGCCTGAAAGGGAACGGACGCCGATGGCATGCAATCACGCGCAAAGGTGCGGGTACGGCCATTTCCGCTGTCCGCTCCCAAGCAACCCGAGCCGTTCAAGGCGGCGCGTGCGCTGGTCCGGCGCTAATTCTGTTCCCGAGCCGACCGCTGGCACGGATGACCCGGATATAGAGAATTTTCTGGAATAGTTCTAGACAGTTGCAAAGCAAATTTGTGCGATGCGGCAGCGACCGTGCCGCATCGTTCCAGGGACAAGTACGGGATGCGGCTGATCGCCGAAAATCTAGGCGGCGAGCGCGGCGGCGCGGCGGTGTTCTCCGGCATCGGCTTTGCGCTGGAGGCCGGACTGGCGCTGGTCGTCACCGGGCCGAACGGTTCGGGCAAATCGACCTTGCTCAGGGTGGTCGCCGGCCTGCTGCCGAAAGCCGAAGGCCGCCTGCTGCTCGAAGGCGGCGGCGACGAATTCCCCTCGATCGCCTCGGCCTGCCACTATCTCGGCCATCAGAACGCAATGAAGACGGCGCTGAGCGTGACGGAGAACTTGCGCTTCTGGCGGGAGTTCCATGGCGAAGGCCGGCTCGATGTGGAGGAGGCGCTGGAAACAGTCGGGCTCAGCGGCATCGGCCATTTGCCGTTCGGCTATCTCTCGACCGGGCAAAGGCGACGCGCGGCGATCGCGAAACTTCTGGTCGGCCATAGGCCGCTGTGGCTGCTGGATGAGCCGACGGCGGGGCTGGACAAGGCCTCGGAGGCGCGGTTCGCGGGACTGATGCGCGGGCATTGCGCGGATGGCGGGATGATCGTGGCGGCGACGCATCTGCCGCTGGGATTGGAGGGGGCGAAGGCGTTGGCAATGGGGGAGGCCCTTTGATGTCAGCACTCTACGGCGCCCCCCTCTGCCCTGCCGGGCATCTCCCCCGCGAGGGGGGAGATTGGATGTTGTCTCGGCTTTCGCCAATCTCCTACGTCTCAAAAGAGGCGCGATGGTCGAAGCTGCCGATCTCCCCCCTCGTGGGGGAGATGTCCGGCAGGACAGAGGGGGGCGCGACAGAACGCCAGCCTCAGCAAGGGACCACATCGTAATGTGGTCCCTCCTCCTCCGCGACATCCGCCTTTCGATCCGCGCCGGCGGCGGCGCGTTGACTGGCGTCATCTTCTTCCTCGCTGTCATCGCCACCATCCCGTTTGGCGTCGGGCCGGACCTCAAGCTCTTGGCCCGCATCGGCCCGGCGATCCTGTGGATCGGGGCGCTGCTTGCCTGCCTGCTCGGGCTCGACCGGCTGTTCCAGGCCGACCGCGAGGACGGCTCGCTCGATCTGCTGGTGCTCGGCAACGACCGGCACATGCTGGCGCTGACGGTGCTGGTGAAATGCGTGGCGCACTGGGCGGGCAGCGTCTTGCCGCTGGTTGTCGCCGCGCCGCTGCTCGGCCTGTTCATGAACATGGAGCCGTTGGCGATCGGCGCCACGGCGCTGACGCTTCTGGTCGGCACGCCGGCCATCACCTTTATCGGCGCCGTGGGCGCCGCGGTGGCGGTGGCGCTGCCGCGTGGCGGGCTCCTGATCTCGGTGCTGGTGCTGCCGCTGACCATCCCGGTGCTGATCTTTGGCGTTTCGGCAAGCTATGGCGCGACGGCCAATCCCGATCCGTTCCTGCAGCCTTTCCTCATTCTTGCCGCGCTGACCTTGTTTCTTGCGGTGCTGGGCCCCGTGGCAGCGGCGCTGGCGCTGCGCCATGGCACGGATTGAGGCGGCCACGAGCGGCAGAGGCTGCGGCGCGGCGGCCGATTGCGCGGCCCGTGGCGCGAGGTTAAGGGAAGGCATGAGCGAGCGCAGCGAACGGACCGGGTTGGCGAGCGGCATGCCAAGGAGGCGGCCGGCATGAGCCCGCATGCACTCTACGTCACCGCCGCCTACGCCATCACGGCGATCGTGCTGGCCGGACTGATCGGCTGGATCCTGCTCGACCAGCGGGCACGCAAGCGCGAACTCGCCGAACTCGAGGCGGCCGGGGTGCGGCGGCGCTCCGAGAAGACCGGGGCGGGAAAGCCGTGAGCAGCGAAACCGAAACGCCGCCGCCGACCCGTCGCCGCCTGTTCGTGTTTCTGCCGCTGCTGGTCTTTCTCGGCCTGGCCGGACTGTTCCTGTCGCAGTTGTTGTCGGGGCGCGATGTCTCGGAAGTGCCGTCGGCTTTGATCGGTCTGCCGGCGCCGCAGACCAGCCTGCCGCCCCTGGAGGGCAGCAATCTGCCGGGGCTCGATTCGAAAGCCTTCGCCGGCAAGGTCACGCTGGTCAACGTCTTTGCGTCGTGGTGCGCGCCATGCCGGGAAGAACACCCGGTGCTCCTGGCGCTGGCGCAGGACAAGCGATTCGTGATGGCGGCGCTGAATTACAAGGACCGGCCGGAAAACGCCCGCCGCTTCCTCGGCGACCTCGGCAACCCGTTCCAGGCGATCGGCGTCGACGAAGCCGGCCGCACGGCGATCGACTGGGGTGTCTATGGCGTGCCGGAAACCTTCGTCATCGGCAAGGATGGCAAGATAGCCTACAAGCATGTCGGCCCGCTGACGGCCGAGTCAGCCAAGGAGCTTCTGCTGCCGCAGATCGACAAGGCGCTCGCGGCGTATTGATATTCAGGTGATGCCGGCCTGCAAATGGAGGCTTCCCGCGCTTCCGGCGCTCACGTACTTAAGTACGCTCCGCTCCGGTTCTCGGAAACCACCATTTTCGGCTCGGCCTGACCTGAATCTCAAAGCGCCTGGGCGGCGCCGAGACACTCGACTGAAGAAATCAGCCGTAGATCTGCTTGTGGATCTGGTAGAGCATTTCCGAGCGGTCGGCGCGCATGTCGGCTAGATCGCGGCTGGAGAAGCTGTCGATTTCGGCGACGAGGCGGTTGTAGTGCTTGCGCTTGGCGATGCTGCTGCGAGCGCGGGTCATGAGATCGTTGAAGATCATAGCAAGGTTCCTTCTGTGCCGCATTCTCGCGGCTGGTTCTTCCTCCCTTGATCGATACGGAACATGACATAGTAATGGTGCATTGCAAAAAGAAGATGTTGCAATGCACCATTGCGCTGCGTGCATAGCCGGTTAATGGCGTCCTAAGGGACGCCCTGTCCGTTTTGTCTTACAAATTGCTGATACCCCGTCTTGCCAGATCGGTCGCGGGCTGGCTTGATCCCGGCGTCACGTGATGCCGGGAGGAAATGCATGGCGGCCGCAGACTATTACGAAATTCTCGATCCGCGTTTCGCGCGCCTGTTCAACGGCAACGCGCAAGTGGAGAAACTGTTCACCGGTTGCCGCTGGGCGGAAGGGCCGGCCTGGTTCGCCGCCGGCCGCTATGTCGTGTGGTCCGACATTCCGAACAACCGCATGCTGCGCTTTGACGAGACCGACGGCAGCGTCAGCGTGTTCCGTCAGCCGTCGGGCAATTCCAACGGCAACACCGTCGACCGGCAGGGCCGGCTGGTCACCTGCGAGCATTCGGGCCGCCGCGTCAGCCGCACCGAGCATGACGGCTCGGTCACCACCGTCGCCGCCAAATGGAAGGGCAAGCCGCTGAACTCGCCCAACGACGTGGTGGTGAAGTCCGACGGCTCGATCTGGTTCACCGACCCGACCTATGGCATCGACACCGACTATGAAGGCGACAAGGCCGAGAGCGAGATCGGCGCCTGCCATGTCTACCGGGTCGACCCCGACAGCGGTGAGGTCGAAGCGGTGATCACCGATATGGTCAGGCCGAACGGGCTTGCCTTTTCGCTCGATGAAAGCCTGCTCTACGTCGTCGACACCGGCCGCACCCATGGCGCGCAGAATCCGGCGCATATGCGGGTGTTCAATGTCGGCAAGCACGGCAAGAAGATTTCGGGGGGCAAGGTGTTCGCCGACTGCACCGCCGGCCTGTTCGACGGCTTCCGGCTCGATGCCGACGGGCGTATCTGGACCAGCGCGGCCGACGGCATCCATTGCTACGATCCGGACGGCACGCTGATCGGCAAGGTCAAGGTGCCGGAGGTGACCGCCAATTGCGTGTTCGGCGGCGCCAAGCTGAACTGCCTCTACATCGCCGGCACCACCTCGCTTTATGCGGTGCGGCTGATGGTGAATGGGGCCAAGACGTACTGATCAGGAATGAACGGGAGGACGCCATGCCATTCGTCAACATCCGCATCGTCAAGGAAGTGATCGCCGCCGATCCGGCCGGCAAGAAGGCTGACATCGCCAGGAAAGTCACGGCGGCCATCATGGACGCCACCGGGCTTGGCAATGACGATGTCTGGGTGGTCTTCGAGGAAGTCAACGCCCGCGACTGGTATGTCGGCAAGACCGATGTCGAGACATTGCGGGCGAAGAAATAGGGCGCCTCTTCCTTCTCCCACAAGGGGAGAAGGAAGAGAGGCTGCCGCTCATCGCGCGCGGATGAAATCCGCGAAGGCCGTGAGCGTCTCGCGCATGGCCAGCACGTTTGCCGGCTCAGCCAGAATGCTCGCCACTTCCGGCGGCTTCTTGCCGAGCAGGGCAATCTCCGGTCCGCCTTCGAACAGCGCGAATGACATGGTGCGCATGATCTCGGCCAGCGCCGCGCGGGCATGGAGCGAGCGTGCCGAGGCGTGCGCCAGCATGGCCGATTTGCCCACGGCGGCGTCGCGCGAGACCAGCCAGTCGAGCGCGTTTTTCAGTCCGCCCGGCACGCCATGGGCGTATTCGGGGCAGGAGACGATGACGCCGTCGGCGCCGGTAACGGCGTCGATCAGGTCGGAGGCTTCGCGGGGCGTTCGCTCGCCCTCGTCGTCGGGGTTGAAGATCGGCAGGCGGCCAAGTCCGTCATAGACGGTGACGCGGCAGCCCTCGGGCGCGTTCAACGCCAATGCCGCGACCAGGGCCGAATTGGTGGAGGCCGCCCGCAGGCTGCCCGAGATGGCAAGAAGATTGAGCAAGATGGACAGGTCCGGGCGATTCGTGGGCCGAAACCCTACCACATCGTCTGCTTGTACTCGTCGTCCAGCCAGCGGTCGGTCGCCTCGGCCGAATCGGCCAATGCCAGCTGGTCGCGCAGGATCTGGCCGAGCGTCGGCAGCGTCGCGCGGTCGTACCAGCTGTCGGGCTTCCACAGATCGGAGCGCATGAAGGCCTTTGCGCAATGCATGTAGGCGGCCTTGACGGCGACCACGATGACGCTTTGCGGCGCCTTGCCGTCGATCGCGAGGCGCTGGCGCAAGGCGGCATCCACGGTGATGCGGGCGTCGCCGTTGACGCGCAGCGTTTCGTTCATGCCCGGGATGAGAAAGAGCAGCCCGACCGAGGGATTGCGCAGGATGTTCTCCAGCGTATCCAGCCGGTTGTTGCCGGGCCGGTCGGGGATGGCGATCGTCTTCTCGTCGAGAATGGCGGCGAAGCCGGGCTTGTCGCCTTTCGGGGTGACGTCGGCATTGCCTTCGCCATCGGACGAGCCGATCAGCACGAACGGGCTCTTGCCGATGAAGGAGCGGCAATGGCCGTCGAGCGCCTTCAGTTCCTTGCGGATCGAGCCATCGGTCGGACGTGGGGTCTTGTAGATCGTCCGCAGCTCTTCCTGGGTGGTGACGAATTCCATGGCTCTCCCCTTTTAGCCCCTGCCTTATTTGCCGGCGTTCTCCTCCCCGCCGGCCTTGTCGTCGAGCGAATGGCGCAGGATCAGCGGCATCTGGCTGAAGGTGAACAGAAGCGTGATCGGCATGATGCCCCAGACCTTGAAGGTAACCCAGGCGTCGGTGGAAAAATTGCGCCAGACGACTTCGTTGACGACGGCCAGGAACAGGAAGAACAGGCCCCAGCGGAAGGTGAGCTTGCGCCAGCCTTCGGCATCGAGCTTGAAGGCGGACTCGAAGACATAGCCGAGCAGCGAGCGACCGAAGAAGAGGCCGCCGAGCAGCACGCCGCCGAACAGGGTGTTGACGATGGTCGGCTTCATCTTGATGAAGATGTCGTCCTGCAGATAGAGCGTCAACGCGCCGAAGATGAAGACGACGACGCCCGACACCATCGGCATGATCGGCAAGGTCCGGGTGAGCAGCCACGAGGCGATCAACGCGATCGCGGTCGCGGCCATGAACAGGCCGGTGGCGACGAAGATAGGGCCGCCAAACTCGGCCAGCACGGGTAATTTCTGCGTCAGCCACTCGCCGCGCGCATTGGCGAAGAAGAAGACCATCAACGGTCCAAGCTCCAGCGCCAGCTTGAGCACGGGATTGACGCCTTCCTTCTTCTCTTTCTGCGGGTCGGACGGATCGCGTTCGAGAATGGGTGGGTTCATGGTTTCCTTCTTACGCACGATCCAATCCGGAAGCACTTCCGGCATCGTGCTTGTTCAAGCCACGCCAGCGATCGCCCTGGCGAATTCGCTTGCCGAGAAAGGTTCGAGGTCGTCGACCTGTTCGCCGACGCCGATGAAATAGACCGGCAATCTGTGCTTTGCCGCGATCGCCACCAGAATACCGCCGCGCGCCGTGCCGTCCAGCTTGGTCATCACCAGGCCATTGACGCCGGCGACATTGCGGAAGATCTCGACCTGGTTGAGCGCGTTTTGTCCGGTGGTGGCGTCGACCGTCTGCAGCACCGTGTGCGGCGCTTCGGGATCGAGCTTGCCGAGCACGCGGACGATCTTTTCCAGCTCCGCCATCAGTTCGGTCTTGTTCTGCAGCCGGCCGGCGGTGTCGATGATCAGCACGTCGGAGCCCGCCTCCTTGGCCCTTTCGAAGGCGTCGTAGGCAAGGCCGGCGGCATCGGCGCCGAGCTTGGAGGCAACGACCGGCGATTTCGTGCGCTCGCCCCAGATCTTCAATTGCTCGATCGCGGCGGCGCGAAAGGTGTCGCCGGCGGCCAGCATCACCGACAGGCCGCCATCGGTCAGCTTGGCGGCGAGCTTGCCGATCGTCGTGGTCTTGCCGGTGCCGTTGACGCCAACCACCAGGATGACATGCGGTTTGTGCGAAAGGTCGAGCTCGAGCGATTTTGCGACCGGGGCGAGCACCTTCTCCACCTCGGCCGCCATGACGGCGCGCACCTCCGTGTCGGAGACGTCCTTGCCGTAGCGGCTCGAGGCCAGTGAATCAGTGACGCGCAGCGCCGTTTCCACGCCGAGATCGGCGCGGATCAGCACGTCCTCCAGGTCCTGCAGCGTCTCCTCGTCCAGCTTGCGCTTGGTGAAGACGCCGGCAATGTTGCCGGTCAGCTCGCGCGAGGACCGGGCAAGCCCGTCCCGCATGCGCTGGAACCAGGATCGCCTCTGCGCCGGCTCGGGCGCCTTTACCGGCTCGGCCTTCTGCTCGACCTTCTTGGCGACGGTCACCTTGCCGGGCGCGGATTTTGGTTCGGGTTGCGGGACCGATTGAGGCTCGGGTGCAACCTCGGCAATGATCGGTTGTGTTTCGACCGGTGCAGGCTGGCGAATGGGAGGGGCGATTTCCGCTGATGGAGCGGTTTCGATCGGAGATGGGATAATTTCCGCAGGCCGGCGCAGCCCCTCACCCTCTCCCCGTGAAGGACGGGGAGAGGGGGGCGTCAGCGGTGAGCTTTTTTCTTTGACGTCGCTAAGAGCGGCGCCGGCATCGCGATCAGCTTCCTTCTCCCCGTCCCTATACGGGGAGAAGGTGCCGGCAGGCGGATGAGGGGCAGCGCCGGCCTTGGAAGTCGGCTGCTCGGAGGCAGCCGATGGAGGCACTTCAACCGGCGACGGCGTAGGCACTTCGACTGGTGCAGGCACCCCGGCCGGCACTTCGACGGGCGCGGGTTCCGGTTGCCTCTCCGGACGCGAGGGAACGATCTCCGGCTCGGATGGCGCGGGTGGTGGCACTTCTTGCGGCTGTGGCTCGGGCGTGGGCTCCGGCACGACCGGCGTCGTCGGAACCTCTTCGGGCGCAGGCGGTTCAGGCGTCTCGGGCGGGGGTGCCGGCTTCTCTTCCGGCGCAGGCTTCGGCTGCGGCTCCGGTTCTGACGGAACGGTCGGCTCCGGCGCAGGCGGAATGGTGGGGACAGGTTCGGGCTTGGGCTCCTCGCGCTCCGGTCTAGGCGCGGCCTGGACCGGAGCGGGTTCGGCCGCTGGCGGGGCTTCCGCCGTCGGCTCCTCGCGCTTCAAAAACTCCGGCACCGCCTGCTCGGCCGCCGGCTTCAGCGCGTCGAGCTGGTCCCATTTGATCGGCGGCAGCGGGGCGGTTTCGTCGACGCGCTCCTCGACGACCTCCTTCTTGCCGAACGAAAATATCTTCTTGAAAAAACCAGCCATGCTCTTGCGTTCTCAGGCGGCGTGGGCGGCAAGGGGGGCGGCTATCAGCCTGATGCCATCGTGGCCGGTTATATCAGCTTCGACGATCTCTCCCGGCGCTCCGGTGCCGAGTGCGGCAAGCGTGAACCCTTCGGTGCGGCCGAGGCCATCGCGCTCGATCAGGATCGACTGGCGGCTGCCGGCGAGCGAAGAGAGATGCCTGACATAGGCTGCTTCGCCGGCGGCGCGCAGCCGGGCGGCGCGCTGCTTGACCAGCTCGCGGCGAACCTGCGGCATGCGCGCGGCGGGCGTGCCTTCGCGCGGTGAAAACGGGAAGACGTGGAGATGGGTCAGGCCGCATTCCTCGACGATTTCCAGCGAATTCTCGAACATGGCGTCGGTCTCGGTCGGGAAGCCGGCGATGATGTCGGCGCCGAAAACAATGCCGGGACGCAGCTTGCGCACATCCTCGCAAAAGCGGATCGACTGGTCGCGCAGATGCCGGCGCTTCATGCGCTTCAGGATCATGTCGTCGCCCGACTGCAGCGACAGATGCAGATGCGGCATCAGCCGCGGCTCGGTGGCGATGGCGTCGAGCAAGTCCTCGTCGGCCTCGATGGAATCGATGGAAGACAGCCGCAGGCGCTTCACGTCGGGTACCTGTTTCAGGATGGTCTTCACCAGCTTGCCGAGCTTCGGCGCACCGGGCAGGTCGGCGCCGAAAGACGTCATGTCGACGCCGGTCAGCACGATCTCGGCATAGCCGTTGCCCGCCAGCCGCTTGACCTGCTCGACCACGGCGCCCATCGGCACCGAGCGCGAATTGCCGCGGCCATAGGGGATTATGCAGAAGGTGCAGCGATGGTCGCAGCCGTTCTGCACCTGCACGAAGGCGCGTGCCCGGCCCTCGATGGCGTCGACCATGTGGCCGGCGGTCTCGCGCACCGAGAAGATGTCGTTGACGCGCGCCTTCTCGGTGTCGTTGACACCGAAATCAGGCAGCGCGCGATAGGAATTGGCCTTGAGCTTCTCCTCATTGCCAAGGACCAGATCGACCTCGTCCATGGCGGCGAATTTTTCGGGCTCGGTCTGCGCGGCGCAGCCGGTGACGATGATGCGCGCGGCCGGGTTGTCGCGGCGCGCCTTGCGGATCGCCTGCCTGGCCTGGCGCACCGCTTCGCCGGTGACGGCACAGGTGTTGAAGATCACGGCGCCACCTGCCAGCGCGGCGAGGCCCGCACTTTCGGCCTCGCGCCGCATCACTTCGGACTCATAGGTGTTGAGGCGGCAGCCGAAGGTCATCACGTCGATGCGGCCGGGCTGCTTCGCCACGTCGACGCCTTTGGCAAGAGCGGACATCAGGCCGCGCTTTCGGTGTCGCGGACCCATTGTCCAGTCGACGGATCGAAGCTGCCGGAAAATTCCCATTCGGCCGCGCCGGTCAGGATGACGTGGTCGTCATCGCGCCACTCGACATGCAGCGTGCCGCCGCCGGGGGTCAAAAGGTTGACGCTGCGGCCCGTGCGCCTGGTGCGCGCTGCGGCAACGACAGCCGCGCAGGAAGCGGTGCCGCAGGCCTTGGTCAGGCCGGCGCCGCGCTCCCAGGTGCGGATGATCATGCTCTCGGGCGAGGTGACCTGCGCGATGGTTATGTTGGCGCGCTCGGGAAAGATCGGATGGTTTTCGAGCAGCGGACCGAAACGGTCGAGTTCATAAGTCCAGACGTCATCATCGACCCAGAAGATGGCGTGCGGGTTGCCCATCGAGACGGCGGAGGGCGAATGCAGCACCGGCGCGTCGATCGGGCCGACCTGCAATTCGATCATGCGGGTATCGCGGAACTCCTCGGCCAGCGGAATGTCGCGCCAGCCGAAGCGCGGGGTGCCCATGTCGACCGAGATCGAGCCGTCGGCGTGTTCTCGGGCATTGAGAATGCCGGCCACGGTCTCGAAGGTGAAGGTCTTCTCGCCGGTCTCGGCGGCCAGCGCTTGGACGACGCAGCGCATGCCGTTGCCGCAAGCCTGAGCGCCCGACCCGTCGGAGTTCAGGATGTCGACGAAATAGGCGGTGCCCGGCGTCCTGGCGTCGTGGATCGCCATGATCTGGTCGAACCGCGTCGCCGCGTCGGCATTCAGCGCGATGGCAGCGGCGGGCGTCACCCGATCCGCGCGGCCACGCATGTCGGCAACGATGATCTCGTTGCCGATGCCGTTCATCTTGGCGAAAGGGGCCGTGCCTGCCATTGCTCCGAAAATTCCATGTCCGTTCGGCGCTATATGGCGGAAACGGGCAGGAATTACCAGTGCGCAGCCGCTTTCAGGCGCCGGACCGAAGTCACGGCAAGGTGCCGGACCGAAGTCACGGCAAGGTGCCGGACCGAAGTCACGGCAAGGTGCCGGACCGAAGTCACGGCCAAGCCGGACTTACGTCACCGCGAAAACCCCGAACAAGATCAACAGGAAGATGATGAGCACGATGCCGATGAGAATGCGCGCGCCAGTGGCAGCGGCGCCGGCCAGCGCCGGCATGCCGAGCAGACTCGCCGCGGCGGCGATGATCAGGAGAATGATGATCCATTTGAGCATGGGAACGCCTCACAAGCCGAACGCATTGAAACCGGTTGAAAAACGCGGCTGTCGGGCTTGGGTTCCCGAGGCCATCAAATCCGGGGCACTTCCCAGACTTCGCCGGGCCGCAAGGCACGGAAATGCTCTCGCGGCAGGCCTTCGGCGTCCAGCGCTTCGACCAGCTTCCGCACCGGCTCGTCGAACGGCTCGTCGGTGAGCTGGAAGGTGCCCCAATGGCAGCCGGCGGCGAAGGCGGCGTTGCACAGCAACATGCCCTGGACCGCTTCCTCGGGGTTCTGGTGCTGCGGCGCCATGAACCAGCGTGGCTCGTAGGCGCCGATCGGCAGGATGGCGAAGCGGAAACCGCCATGTTTTTTCGCCATCAGCCGGTAGTTGATGCCATCGTGGAAGCCGGTATCGCCGGCGAAGTAGATATTTCCGCCCGGCGTCTCGATGACGAAGCCGGCCCACAGCGCCATGCGCCGGTCGCGCGCCCCGCGCGCCGACCAATGATGCGCGGGCTCGATGTGGATGGCCGTGCCGTCGCCGGCATCGACCCTGTCGCTCCAGTCATGCGCGGAAAGCCGCATGCCAGGCACGGCGGCGGCGATGATGGCATCGTTGCCGAGCGGCGTCACCACCAGCGGATCGTGCTTCTCCTTCAGCCACCTCAGCGTGGCAAGGTCGAGATGGTCATAATGGTTGTGGCTGATCAGCACGAGGTCGATCGCCGGCAGATCGCCAAAGGCGATACCTGGTGGATTGACGCGGCTGGGTCCGGCAAAGGAGAACGGCGAGGTGCGTCGCGACCAGACCGGATCGGTGAGGATGTTCAGCCCGGCGGTCTGGATCAGCAAGGTGGAATGGCCGACCATGGTCACGGTCAGATCGGCGCCTTCGACCGTCGCGGCCGGCTTTGCCGGCGCGAAGGGGCTTCGGCTGGCAGGCGGCCATTTCGAGCGTTGGCCGCTGAACCGCCATTTCAGCAGGTCCGTAAAGGAGCCGGGCATCCGGCCGCCGGGATTGAAGAACAGGGTGCCGTCGAAATGATCGCTGGGCGGGCCGCTGTAGTAGCGGTTGACGGCTTTCTTCCTTGCGGCCAAGGTCTGCGCTCCGGCGGGTTTCGGTCAACTCTTTGTGTTTTCGCGCATTTCCCTAGGGAAAGCGCTGCCCGTTTTGCCCGGGAAAACCGCTGCGCACTTTTCCTGGAGACGTCCTAGACATAAGCCCTGCCGCGGCTGGCGCAAGCGTTTGCCGGCCGAAGGCCAAGGGCGGAGAAACGGCCTCGGCTAGGATCGCGGGGTCGAGAGGACGATGCCAAGGCGATGAAGCGGACCAAGACCCCCTGGATGAAGGCCGAGGATTTCGGCCGCTCGCTGCCGCCCGGCATCGGCGTCAACCTGCTGGTATCGGACATTGTGGCGATGGAGGCCTTCTGCCGCGACGTGCTTGGTGCCCAAGTGATCTATGCCGACGAGGATTTCGCGGCGATCGAGCTTCTGGGATCGGTGTTCATGCTGCATGCCGACCATTCCTATCTCGACAATCCGATGACGGGCTCCATCGCGGGCGCGGAGACGCGCGGCGCCGGCATCGAGCTGCGCCTCTATGGTGCCGATCCCGACGCGGTCGAGGCGGCGGCGCTGGACCATGGCCACATCGTGCTGGCCGGCGCGATCGACAAACCGCATGGTCTGCGCGAGTGCTATATCGTTGGACCGGATGGATATGTGTTCGTGCCGAGCGCGCCGCTCGCCGGATGAGTGCGATAAATTTGCAACAATCTTGCCGCAAACTCTATTTTAACCATATCGGGTTGAAATTTCGCCACCTTCTCCATCTTGGTGGAAGTGAGATTGCGCGGACGGCGTCCCCCCAGCCGAATCCGACGGAGGTTGTAATGAATTTTTCGAAAGGCGGCCTGGTGGCCGTATCCCTGGCGGCACTCGTTGCGAGCGGCTGCTCAACCTCACGGTTCTCGTCGATGGACGACCAGCAACCGGCGCCGCTGCAGGCGGCGCCTGCCGGCCAGGTGAGCTCCAACCAGCTGCCGCCGCCGGCCTCCCCCGGCACCACCGACCCGTCGCAATTCCCGACCGCGCCGGCAAACACGCAGGTTGCCTCCCTGCCGCCGGACGGCGCGGCGCCGGCAGGCGCCGCGGATCTCAACGCGGGAAGCGTCGCCGGTGTCTGGAACGTCAGCGTCTCCGGCCAGAGCTGCAAGGTGGCGACGCCGCAGACCAAGTTCGGCGCCGGCTTCCGCGCCGGCCCGCTGCATTGCCCGCCGCCGATCGACGGCATCAAGTCCTGGAACGTCGCCGGCAAGCAGCTGACGCTCTATGACGAGAATGGCGGCTCGCTGGCGCGGCTCTATTCGTCGGGCGGCTCGAAATTCGACGGCCAGACTTCCAACGGACAGCCAATTTCGCTTACGAGGTAAGCCTAGATGTGCTGACATTCAGGTGATGCCGGCGGCCTGACCTGAATCTCGACACACCCTCTCTCTTGGGCATCCTGCTCTGAACAACGACGTGACCGATGCATCTGCGTGACGGCCTCCAGACCCATGTGACCGTCAGGCAACGCTACGATCATCTGGTGGAAACCGGCGCGATCGGACGCGATGTTGCGCAGGAAGAGATCGCCGCCGCGCTCGACCGGCTGATCGACGAGATTTCAGCCAAGCGGCTGGCGCAGAAGTCCAGTGCGCTGGGCTGGCTGTTTGCCCGCAAGCGCGAGACGCATGAGGCGGTCAAGGGCCTCTACATCCATGGCAGCGTCGGGCGCGGCAAGACCATGCTGATGGACATGTTCTTCGAGCTCTTGCCGGTCAGGCGCAAGCGCCGCGTCCATTTCAACGACTTCATGGCCGACGTGCAGGACCGCATCCAGAAGCACCGGCAGGCGCGCAAGGAAGGCGCGGTCAGGGAAGACGATCCGATCCCGCCGGTGGCCAAGGCGCTCGCCGAGCAGGCCTGGGTGCTGTGCTTCGACGAGTTCTCGGTCACCGACATCGCCGACGCCATGATCCTGTCCAGGCTGTTCTCGGCGCTGTTCGCCAATGGGGTCGTACTGGTCGCCACTTCGAACGTGGCGCCGCAAAACCTTTACCGTGACGGGTTGAACCGCCAGCTTTTCCTGCCGTTCATCGCCATATTGGAGCGCCACACGCAGGTGCTCTCGCTGGACAGCGACAAGGACTACCGGCTGGAAAAGCTCATCCGCACGCCGGTCTATGTCACGCCGGCCGGGGCGGCGGCCGACCAGGCGCTCGACGAGGCCTGGCAGGCGATGACGCGCGGGGCGCCGACGGCCGAGACGTCGCTGACGCTGAAGGGCCGCAAGGTGGTGGTGCCTGCCGCCGCCGGCGATGCCGCGCGTTTCTCCTTCGCCGACCTCTGCGAAAAGCCGCTCGGCGCGCGCGATTACCTGGCGATCGCCGGCCGGTTTTCGACCGTCTTCATCGACCATGTGCCGGTGTTGGGCGAAGGCAAGCGCAACGAGGCCAAGCGCTTCATCCTGTTGATCGACACGCTCTACGACCATCACATGCGCCTGGTGATGAGCGCCGAGGCGCCGCCGCACGAGCTTTATGTGGCCAAGCGCGGCGTCGAGGTGTTCGAATTCGAGCGCACAGCCTCCCGACTGATCGAAATGCAGAGCCGCGACTGGCTGGAGGATTGGGCGGAGCGGCGGAAGGCGAAGGCGGAAGTGCAGCAGCAGGTACAGGCCTGAAATAGCCGGAAGCCGCGTTCCGACCCTGCGATCGGCGATTGCCACGATCATGAAATGGCCCGATTAAGCGAGATAGCTGGCAAGGCGATCGGGCCGCACCGGCTCGTCGAACGCATCGTCGGCAACCCGCATCACAAGGGCGTCATATCAGGGATTGAGCCTTCTGATCTCGATCGTCATCGTGTAAATTCCCCCAAGTCGGCTTACAAATTTTGACGTTTACGTAAATCCCAAACACTCTAACCGATTGAAAATGCAGGGGTCGAAATAATCGTTTGAATTTATTCCGCACCGGAGCTATTGGGTGCGGCGAAATCCGCGGTTCCCCGCAGCATTGCGGCCTCTTCCTCGACGCCGTGTTGGCGCGTCACAGACAAAGGGAAATCATCCTCACATGGCACGCAACAAGATAGCGCTTATCGGCTCTGGCATGATCGGCGGCACGCTCGCCCACATGATCGGCCTCAAGGATCTCGGCGACGTGGTCCTGTTCGATATCGCCGAGGGTATCCCGCAAGGCAAGGGGCTCGATATTGCGCAGTCTTCGCCGGTGGATGGTTTCGACTCCCGGCTGACCGGCGTCAACGACTACGCCGGCATCGAGGGCGCCGATGTCTGCATTGTCACCGCCGGCGTGCCGCGCAAGCCGGGCATGAGCCGCGACGACCTGCTGGGCATCAATTTGAAGGTCATGGAGCAGGTCGGCGCCGGGCTGAAGAAGTACGCACCGAAGGCCTTCGTCATCTGCATCACCAACCCGCTCGACGCCATGGTGTGGGCGCTGCAGAAGTTTTCCGGCCTGCCCAAGACCCATGTCGTCGGCATGGCCGGCGTGCTCGACAGCGCGCGTTTCCGCTACTTCCTGGCCGAGGAATTCAAGGTCTCGGTCGAGGACGTCACCGCCTTCGTGCTCGGCGGCCACGGCGATTCCATGGTGCCGATGATCCGCTATTCGACGGTGTCGGGCATTCCGCTTCCCGACCTGATCAAGATGGGCTGGACCTCGAAGGAAAAGCTCGACCAGATCGTGCAGCGCACCCGCGACGGCGGCGCCGAGATCGTCGGCCTCCTGAAGACCGGCTCGGCCTATTACGCACCGGCCGCCTCGGCGATCCAGATGGCCGAATCCTACCTCAAGGACAAGAAGCGCGTGCTGCCTTGCGCGGCGCATCTCTCCGGCCAGTATGGCGTCAAGGGCACCTATGTCGGCGTGCCCGTGGTGATCGGCGCCGGCGGTGTCGAGCGCGTCATCGAGATCGACCTCAACAAGGCCGAGCAGAAGATGTTCGAGGCTTCGGTGGCGACCGTGCAGGGCCTGACCGAGGCCTGCGTCAAGATCGCGCCGCAGCTCGCCTCGAAGTAACCCCGCCCAAACGTCACCCCCCGGCAAACGACCTGGAGATAGTTCCCGATGAACATCCATGAATATCAAGGCAAGGCGCTGCTGAAGAGCTTTGGCGCGCCGGTGGCCGAAGGCGTGCCGGTGTTCAAGGCAAGCGAGGCGGAAGCCGCGGCACAAGCGCTGCCCGGCCCGCTCTATGTGGTGAAGAGCCAGATCCATGCCGGCGGCCGCGGCAAGGGCAAGTTCAAGGAGCTCGGCCCCGACGCCAAGGGCGGTGTGCGGCTGGCGAAGTCGGTCGCCGAGGTGGTGGCCAACGCCAACGAGATGCTCGGCCAAACGCTGGTGACCAAGCAGACCGGCCCGGCCGGCAAGCAGGTCAACCGCCTCTATATCGAGGACGGCGCCGACATCGAGCGAGAGCTCTATCTCTCCATCCTGGTCGACCGCTCGGTCGGCCGCATCGCCTTCGTCGTCTCGACCGAGGGCGGCATGGACATCGAGGCGGTCGCACACGACACGCCGGAAAAGATCATCACCGTCGCCATCGACCCGGAAAAGGGTGTCACGGCCGACGACGTCAAGGCGCTCAATGGCGCGCTGAAGCTCGACGGCGACGCGGCCAAGGACGGCGGCACGCTGTTCCCGATCCTCTACAAGGCCTTCGTCGAGAAGGACATGAGCCTGCTCGAGGTCAACCCGCTGATCGTGATGAAGAACGGCCGGCTGCGCGTGCTCGACGCGAAAGTGTCGTTCGACAACAACGCGCTGTTCCGCCACCCCGATCTGATGGAACTGCGCGACACCACCGAAGAGGACGAGAAGGAGATCGAGGCGTCGAAATACGACCTCGCCTATGTCGCGCTCGACGGCAATATCGGCTGCATGGTCAACGGCGCCGGCCTTGCCATGGCGACGATGGACATCATCAAGCTCTGTGGCGCGGAACCCGCCAACTTCCTTGATGTCGGCGGTGGTGCGTCGAAGGAAAAAGTGACGGCGGCGTTCAAGATCATCACCAGGGACCCGGCGGTCAAAGGCATCCTGATCAACATCTTCGGCGGCATCATGAAGTGCGACATCATCGCTGAGGGCGTGATCGCCGCGGTCAAGGAAGTCGGCCTGAAGGTGCCGCTGGTCGTGCGCCTGGAAGGCACCAATGCCGAGCTCGGCAAGAAGATCATCAACGACAGCGGCCTGAACGTCGTCTCGGCCGACGATCTCGACGACGCGGCCAAGAAGATCGTGGCGGCGGTGCAGGGCTGAGCCGGTGCCTCCACGCAAGATAAACCTGGTCGAGGCGGCGGATCGGACGATCACCGAGGTGTTCGATCCGCATATCGCCGGCGATGTCAATGACAGCCAGGCCAAGGTCGCCAAGTTCGGCGAAGCCTTCGACTGGCACGCGCATGACAATGAGGACGAAGCCTTCCTCGTGCTGCGCGGCAGGATCGCCATTGATTTCCGCGATGGTCCGGTCGAGCTCGGCGAGGGCGATTTCATCGTCGTGCCGCGCGGTGTCGAGCACCGGCCCCGCTCGCTCACCCTAGAGCCGGTGGTGTTGATGTTCGAGCCGGCGACGACGCTCAACACCGGCAACGCCAAGAGCGATCTCACCGTCACCGATCTGAAGCGGCTCTGACCCATGAACGCGGCGTCCTTCTCTTCGCTCTCGGCCGACCATCAGCGCCTGCAGGCGCTGGTCGGCGCGTGGCGCGGCGAGGAAGAGGTGGCGGACACGCAATGGGCCGATGGCGGCGCGGCGACCAGCGAAGTGCTGGCGGAAGCGGAGTTCGGCGGCCAGTTCGTGGTGCAGCGTTATCGTCAGCGCCGCGACGGCACGATTTCGTTCGGTTCGCATAACGTGTTCGGCGTCGACCATCAGAACGGCGTCGTGACCATGCACCAGTTCGATTCGATGGGCTTCGTGCCGGTGTCGCCTGCCACCGGCATGTGGAACGGCAGTGAACTCACTCTTGAGCGGTCGTCGCCGCGCGGCTTTGCGCGTGTGACGTATGCTTTCGACGATACCGACACCTACCGCATGCGATTGCATTTCAAACCCGCTGGCAGCGATGGCTGGCAAGACATGGTGAGCGGCGTCTACCGGCGCGTCTCGCCTTCCTCGATCAACGGTTTTTAGAAAAGGGCTCCGATGTCCATTCTCGTCGACAAGAACACCAAGGTGCTGGTGCAGGGCCTGACCGGCAAGACCGGTACGTTCCATACCGAACAGGCGCTGGCCTATCACGGGACAAAAATGGTCGGCGGCATCCACCCGAAGAAGGGCGGCGAGACCTGGACCGGCGCGAAGGGCGAGAGCCTGCCGATCTTCGCCACGGTCGCGGAAGGCAAGGAAAGGACGGGCGCCAACGCTTCCGTCATCTACGTGCCGCCGGCGGGCGCGGGCGAAGCCATCATCGAGGCGATCGAGGCGGAGATCCCGCTGATCGTCTGCATCACCGAAGGCATTCCGGTGATGGACATGGTCAGGGTCAAGGCACGGCTCGACCGCTCGGCCTCGCGGCTGATCGGACCGAACTGCCCGGGCGTGCTCACCCCCGACGAATGCAAGATCGGCATCATGCCCGGAAACATCTTCCGCAAGGGCTCGGTCGGCGTTGTTTCGCGCTCGGGAACACTTACCTATGAGGCTGTGTTCCAGACCACCAATGTCGGTCTCGGCCAGACCACCGCCGTCGGCATCGGCGGCGACCCCGTCAAGGGCACCGAGTTCATCGACATGCTCGAGATGTTCCTCGCCGACGACGAGACCAAGTCGATCATCATGATCGGCGAGATCGGCGGTTCGGCCGAGGAAGACGCCGCGCAGTTCCTCAAGGACGAGGCCAAGCGCGGCCGCAGGAAACCGATGGCGGGCTTCATCGCTGGGCGCACCGCGCCGGCCGGCCGCACCATGGGCCATGCGGGCGCGGTCATCTCCGGCGGCAAGGGCGGCGCCGAGGACAAGATCGCGGCGATGGAATCGGCCGGCATTAAGGTTTCGCCCTCACCGGCGCGGTTGGGCACGACCCTGGTCGAGGCGATCAAGGGCTAACGCAGTAGTGAATAGTGAGTAGGCAGTAGTCAGTAGTGAAAAAGGGAAGAATGAGCGAGTAGCAGCTGAGTGGGATTTCCGTCTTTCTACTCACTACTGACTACTCACTATTCCCTCGAAAGGAGACGGAGCCAGGCTCCGCGGACAAAATGGCACGACAAGATCAGGCCAACGACCAGTTTTCGCTCACCTCTTTCCTTTATGGCGGCAATGCCGATTACATCGACGCGCTCTACGCCGCCTATGAGGACGATCCCGCCTCGGTCAATCCCGAGTGGCAGGACTTCTTCGCCGGGCTGAAGGACGATGCCGGCGATGTGCGCAGGAACGCCAAGGGCGCCTCATGGGCCAAACCCTCCTGGCCGCTGCAGGCCAATGGCGAACTGGTGTCGGCGCTCGACGGCAATTGGGGCATCGTCGAAAAGCACCTGGAAAAGAAGGTCAAGGACAAGGCCGTCACCAACGGTGTCGTGCTGTCCGACGCCGATGTGCACCAGGCGACGCGCGATTCGGTGCGCGCCATCATGATGATCCGCGCCTTCCGCATGCGCGGCCATCTGCACGCCAATCTCGACCCGCTCGGCATCGCCAAGCTCGAAGATTATAACGAGCTGTCGCCGGAGAATTACGGCTTCACCGAAGCCGACTACGACCGGCCGATCTTCCTCGACAATGTGCTCGGGCTCGAATTCGGCAGTATCCGGCAGATGCTGGAGATCCTGGCCCGCACCTATTGCTCGACGCTCGGCGTCGAGTTCATGCATATTTCCGATCCCGAGGAGAAGGCCTGGATCCAGGCGCGTATCGAGGGCGCCGACAAGGAGATTTCCTTCACCGCCACCGGCAAGAAGGCCATCCTGCAGAAGCTGGTCGAGGCGGAAGGCTTCGAGCAGTTCATCGACGTCAAGTACAAGGGTACCAAGCGCTTCGGCCTCGATGGCGGCGAATCGCTGATCCCGGCGCTGGAGCAGATCGTCAAGCGCGGCGGCCAGCTCGGAATGAAGGAGATCGTGCTCGGCATGGCGCATCGCGGCCGGCTGAACGTGCTGTCGCAGGTGATGGCCAAGCCGCACCGCGCGATCTTCCACGAGTTCAAGGGCGGCTCGGCCGCCCCCGACGAGGTCGAGGGCTCGGGCGACGTGAAGTACCATCTCGGCGCCTCGTCGGACCGCGAGTTCGACGGCAACAAGGTGCACCTGTCGCTGACCGCCAACCCCTCGCATCTGGAGATCGTCGATCCCGTCGTGATGGGCAAGGCGCGCGCCAAGCAGGATTCCCTGTTCGGCCGCGGCCGCGAGGAGATCGTGCCGCTGGAAGAACGGGCCAAGGTGCTGCCGCTGTTGCTGCACGGCGACGCCGCTTTCGCCGGCCAGGGCGTGATCGCGGAAATCCTCGGCCTGTCGGGCCTGCGCGGCCACCGCGTCGCCGGCACGCTGCATTTCATCATCAACAACCAGATCGGCTTCACCACCAATCCGCGCTTCTCGCGCTCGTCGCCCTATCCGTCCGACGTCGCCAAGATGATCGAGGCGCCGATCTTCCACGTCAATGGCGACGACCCGGAAGCCGTGGTGCACGCCACCAAGGTGGCGATCGAGTTCCGCATGAAGTTCCACAAGCCGGTGGTCGTGGACATGTTCTGCTACCGCCGCTTCGGTCACAATGAGGGCGACGAACCGGCCTTCACGCAGCCGCTCATGTACCGCAACATCCGCACCCACAAGACGACGGTGCAGATCTATGGCGACCGGCTGATCGCCGAAGGCCACATCACCCAGGCCGAGCTCGACCAGCTCAAGGCCGACTGGCGTGCGCATCTGGAAGCCGAATGGGAAGTCGGCCAGGCCTACAAGCCCAACAAGGCCGACTGGCTGGACGGCGCCTGGTCGGGCCTGCGCACGGCCGACAACCAGGACGAGACAAGGCGCGGCAAGACCGCCGTGCCGGTCAAGACGCTGAAGGAAATCGGCAAGAAGCTGACCGAGGTGCCGAAGGGTTTCGAAGCGCACAAGACGATCATCCGCTTCCTGGAGAACCGGCGTCAGGCGATCGAGTCCGGCGAAGGCATAGACTGGTCGACGGCGGAGGCGCTGGCCTTCGGCGCGATCCTACTCGACGGCAATCCGATCCGGCTTTCGGGCCAGGATTCCGAGCGCGGAACCTTCTCGCAGCGCCATTCCGTGCTTTACGATCAGCGCGACGAGACCCGCTACATCCCGCTCAACAATCTGTCGGCGGCGCAGGCCGGCTACGAAGTCATCAACTCGATGCTGTCGGAAGAGGCGGTGCTCGGCTTCGAATATGGCTACAGCCTGGCCGAGCCGAAGGCGCTGACCTTGTGGGAAGCGCAGTTCGGCGACTTCGCCAACGGCGCCCAGGTGGTATTCGACCAGTTCATCTCGTCGGGCGAACGCAAATGGCTCAGAATGTCGGGCCTCGTCTGCCTGCTGCCGCATGGCTATGAAGGCCAGGGCCCGGAACATTCTTCCGCCCGGCTGGAGCGCTTCCTGCAGCTTTGCGCCGAAGACAATATGCAGGTGGCGAACTGCACGACGCCGGCCAACTACTTCCACATCCTGCGCCGGCAGCTGAAGCGCGACTTCCGCAAGCCGCTGATCCTGATGACGCCGAAATCGCTGCTGCGCCACAAGCGGGCGGTGTCGACGCTGCCGGAAATCTCGGGCGAAAGCTCGTTCCACCGGCTGCTGTGGGACGATGCCCAGCTGTTGCCGAACCAGGCGATCAAGCTGACCAAGGATTCCAAGATCCGCCGCGTCGTGCTGTGCTCCGGCAAGGTCTATTACGACCTCTATGAAGAGCGCGAGAAGCGCGGCATCAACGACATCTATCTGCTGCGCGTCGAACAGCTCTACCCGTTCCCGGCCAAGGCGCTGATCACCGAGCTGTCACGCTTCCGCAACGCGGAGATGGTGTGGTGCCAGGAGGAGCCCAAGAACATGGGCGCCTGGTCGTTCATCGATCCGTATCTGGAATGGGTGCTGGCGCATATCGACGCCAAGCATCAGCGGGTGCGCTACACCGGCCGGCCGGCGGCCGCGTCGCCGGCGACCGGACTGATGTCGAAGCACCTTGCCCAGCTCGCCGCGTTGCTCGAAGACGCGCTCGGCGAATAAAGCAGAATAGAACTGAAGAAAGAACGGACAGGCACAATGGCTACCGAAATCCGCGTCCCCACCCTTGGCGAATCCGTCACCGAAGCGACCGTCGGCAAATGGTTCAAGAAGCTCGGCGACGCCATTGCCGCCGACGAGCCGCTGCTCGAGCTCGAGACCGACAAGGTGACGGTGGAGGTGCCCGCCGCCGCCGCCGGCACGCTTGGCGAAATCACGGTCAAGGAGGGCGAGACTGTCGGCGTCGGCGCCCTGCTCGGGTCGATTTCGGCAGGTGGTGCTGCAGCCCCCGCGACCAAGCCGCAAGCGGTGGCGCAGGCTTCGAGCCCCGATGCGGCATCCACCACCAAGCAGGCCGCAGCCGAGACCGCCAAGGTTGCCGGCGACGCCAGCCCGGTCGAACCGCGCACCATGCCGCCGGCGCCGGCGGCGGCCAAACTGATCGCCGAGCACAATCTTTCGGTCGACCAGCTTTCCGGCTCGGGCAAGCGCGGCCAGGTGCTGAAGGGCGACGTGCTCGACGCCATCTCCAAGGGTGCGCCGTCGCAGCCGGCCGAAACGCCAAAGGCGGCGCCGGCACCGGTTGCCGCGCGCGCGCCGTCGTCGGGCGATGATGCATCGCGCGAGGAGCGCGTGCGCATGACCAAGCTGCGCCAGACCATCGCGCGCCGCCTCAAGGAAGCGCAGTCGACCGCAGCCATGCTGACCACCTTCAACGAAGTCGACATGTCGGCGGTGATGGCGCTCAGGACCAAGTACAAGGACGTGTTCGAGAAGAAGCATGGCGTGAAGCTCGGCTTCATGGGCTTCTTCACCAAGGCCGTCACCCACGCGCTGAAGGAAATCCCTTCGGTCAATGCCGAGATCGACGGCACAGACATCATCTTCAAGAACTATGCTCACATCGGTGTCGCCGTCGGCACCGAGAAGGGTCTCGTGGTCCCGGTCGTGCGCGATGCCGACCAGATGTCGATCGCCGAGATCGAGAAGGATATCGGCCGGCTGGGCATTGCCGCGCGCGACGGCAAGCTGTCGGTCGCCGATATGCAGGGCGGCACGTTCACCATCTCCAATGGCGGCGTATACGGGTCGCTGATGTCGACGCCGATCCTCAACGCGCCGCAGTCGGGCATTCTCGGCATGCACAAGATCCAGGACCGGCCTGTCGTGGTCGGCGGCCAGATCGTCATCCGGCCGATGATGTACCTGGCGCTCAGCTACGATCACCGCATCGTCGACGGCAAGGAAGCCGTGACCTTCCTGGTGCGCGTCAAGGAAAGCCTGGAGGATCCGGAACGGCTGGTGCTCGATCTCTGAGGGTCCGTACGAACGTGCGGCGTTCAGGGGAAAGCCTGGAATGCGCCCGCTAGCGGTTCTCCTGCCATGCTTGGCTCTCAGCTTCCCGGTTGCGGCTTCCGCCGCCTGTCCGATCGAACTCGCAGTCTATGGTGACGCGCAGAGCGGCGCGGAGATCGACTTCACCCCGACAGGCACCTCGGCCACCGTCACCAACACGTTCCGGCTGATCCTCGACAACAATGTGGTGCTGAACGGTATCGTCATGTGGACGAAGGACGTGGCGCGGCCTAACGGCGCGCTGATGTACAAATGCCCGGAAGGCGACGTCACCGGCGAGGAGCTTGCCGCCTGCACGCTGTGGAACGGCGTCATCTACATGTCCGGCGACAAGGGCACTGTCGGGCTTTTGCCGGCCGAGGGCGTCGAGGCGCCGAAGACGCTGATCCTGCCCGATCTCGGGCCGGTGCTTCGGCAATCCCGGGCCTATGGCGGCATCGGTTTTTCGAAAGTGCCGTCGGATGTGTTCGCGATGAAGGGATGCCAGGAATGAGCGCGACGCAAAAAGTGCTGCTGGTCAGCGGCGGCAGCCGCGGCATCGGCGCCGCCATCTGCCGGCTCGGAGCCAAGGCCGGCTACCGCGTCGCGGTCAACTATGCCTCGAACAAGGCTGCCGCCGATGCGCTGGTCGTCGAAATCAAGGGCGGCGGCGGCGAGGCCGTTGCCGTCAGGGGCGATGTCGGCAAGGAAACCGATATCGTGGCCATGTTCGGCGCCGTTGACCACGCCTTTGGCCGGCTCGACGCCTTCGTCAACAATGCCGGCATCGTCGACGTCAAGGCGCGCGTCGATGAGATGGATGTGTCGCGGCTGGAACGCATGATGCGCATCAATGTCGTGGGCCCGTTCCTGTGCGCCCGCGAGGCGGTCAAGCGCATGTCGACGCGGCATGGCGGGTCGGGCGGATCGATCGTCAACATCTCATCGGCGGCGGCGACGCTGGGCTCGCCGGGCGAATATGTCGACTATGCCGCCTCCAAGGGCGCCATCGACACCTTCACCATCGGCCTTGCCCGCGAGGTGGCGCTGGAAGGCATCCGCGTCAATGCGGTGCGTCCGGGCATCATCGACACCGACATCCATGCCTCGGGCGGCCAGCCGGACCGGATAGAGCGGTTCCGCGACGTGCTGCCGATGAAGAGAGCGGGCACGGCGGATGAAGTCGCCGGTGCGGTCCTCTATCTTTTGTCCGACGCCGCGTCCTATACGACGGGCGCGATCCTGAATGTCAGCGGCGGCCGCTGAGCCCCAAGCAAAAGGGAAACAAACATGGCTTATGACGTGGTTATCATCGGCTCGGGACCGGGCGGCTATGTCTGCGCCATCAAGGCGGCGCAGCTTGGGCTGAAGGTCGCGGTGGTCGAGAAGAACGCGACCTTCGGCGGCACCTGCCTCAACATCGGCTGCATCCCGTCCAAGGCGCTGCTTCATGCCTCCGAAATGTTCGCCGAGGCCGGCCATTCCTTCGACACGCTCGGTGTCGAAATCCCGGCACCCAAGCTGAATTTGAAGAAAATGATGGCGCACAAGGACGCGACGGTGTCGTCCAACGTCAACGGCGTCGCCTTCCTGTTCAAGAAGAACAAGATCGACAGTTTTCGCGGCATCGGCAAGGTGATCGCCGCCGGCAAGGTGTCGGTGACCGGCGAGGACGGCAAGGTCGAGGAGATCGAGACCAAGAACGTCGTCATCGCCACCGGTTCCGACGTCGCCGGCATTCCCGGCGTCAAGGTCGACTTCGACGAGAAAATCATCGTGTCGTCGACCGGTGCGCTGTCGCTGGAGAAGGTGCCCAGCCGTCTGGTGGTGGTCGGCGGCGGTGTCATCGGGCTCGAACTCGGCTCGGTCTGGGCCCGGCTCGGCGCCAAGGTCACCGTGGTCGAGTTCCTCGACACCATTTTGGGCGGCATGGACGGCGAGGTGTCGAAACAGTTCCAGCGTCTTTTGTCGAAGCAGGGATTCGAGTTCAAGCTCGGCGCCAAGGTCACCGGCGTCGCCAAGGCCAAGAAGGGCGCGACCGTTACCTTCGAGCCGGTCAAGGGCGGCGCGGCCGAGACGATCGATGCCGACGTGGTGTTGATCTCGACCGGGCGCCGTGCCCTTTCGGACAGCCTCGGCCTCAAGGAAGCCGGGGTCGAGGTCGACGAGCGCGGCCGGGTCAAGACCGACGGGCATCTCGGGACCAATGTTCCCGGCATCTACGCCATCGGCGATGTGATCGCCGGGCCGATGCTGGCGCACAAGGCCGAGGACGAGGGCGTGGCGGTGGCCGAGACCATCGCCGGCCAGGCCGGGCATGTGAACTATGACGTCATTCCGAGCGTCGTCTACACCAGTCCGGAGATCGCCTCGGTCGGCAAGACCGAGGAAGAGCTGAAGAAGGCCGGCATCGACTTCAAGGTCGGCAAATTTCCCTTCACCGCCAACGGCCGCGCACGCGCCATGCTGCACACCGACGGGTTCGTGAAGATCCTGGCCGACAAGCAGAGCGACCGCGTGCTCGGTGTCCATATCGTCGGCTTCGGCGCCGGCGAGATGATCCACGAGGCAGCAGTGCTGATGGAGTTCGGCGGCTCGTCGGAAGATCTCGCCCGCACCTGCCACGCGCATCCGACGATGTCGGAAGCGGTGAAGGAAGCGGCACTGGCCACCTTCTTCAAGCCGATCCACATTTAAGGGGCGTCCAACGCTTCGTCATCCAGGGCGGAGCAGCCGCCGCGCTCCCCTGTTGGTGTCGCGGCATGGATCCTCGGGTCAAGCCCGAGGATGACGATGGCGTCGCCCAAAACAAAGCGGCCCGCCTTTCAGCGGGCCGTTCGTCTTTGATATCGAGCCGCTTACTGGGCCGGCGCGGGAGCCGGCGCCGGTGCCGGAGCGGGCGCTGGTGCAGGAGCCGGAGCGGGCGCTGGTGCGGGAGCCGGGGCGGGCGCGGGAGCGGGAGCCGGCGCGGGTTCGGCGGGCTTCATCGGTTCAGCCGGTGCCGGCGCCGGGGCCGGTGTGCTGGCCGCTGGCGGCTCGGCGGGTGCCGGATGCTCACCCCTTCTTCCGAAAACGTAATACGCGACAATCGCCAGAATAACGACGACCAGCGCAATCAGCCAAGGGCTGCCGCCGCCGCCGCCGCTTGGCCTGGGAGTGTCGTTTGGTGTGTTCGCCATGAAAGTGTCCTCCGTGGATGAAAATTATCAATCAACAGACATCAACGCGCCATCGTTGAACAGGTTTCACGCTAGCGAAGGGACACGCCGAAAATACGACGGTCAGATCCGCCAGCTGCCATCCGACTCAATTGACCGCGGTGACAGTATAGCCGGCTTTGCGGAAATCCTCGACCAGTCCCTCTGGACCGGGAAGATGCAGCGCGCCGACCGCCATGAATACGTCGGCCAGGCGGCGTTTCGCCACGCAGCGAGCCACACCAGCCGATGCTATCGTTGGTTACGAGGGATTTGCCGGTATGACGCCCACTGCACAGACTTTTCCTGATCCCAAAGGTGCTCTTGCCGGCGCTCAGTTCGCCGACCGATATGTGCTGATAACCGATGGCCTTGCCCTGACCGCCATTGGCGCGGCCGAACGCGTGCTGGGGCGGACACCGGGATGGGTCGGTCGGCTGACGCAACTGCGCAACCTTGCGGTCAGGCCATTTGGGCTGAAAACGGGGGCGGAACCCGACGCACCGCCGGAAAGCAGGATCGGCATATTTCCGCTCATCAGCCAGGCACATGGCAGGGTCGTCCTTGGACTGGACGACCGGCATCTCGATTTCCGCATCCTGGTGGAGGTGAACGATCTCGGCGCGGGCCGGCAGGAGGTGGCTGCGTCGACGATCGTGAAGACCCACAATCTGCTTGGGCGGACCTATCTCGCCATCATCATGCCGTTTCACCGCATCATCGTTCCGGCGATGCTGGCTCAGGTCTTGATCAAATAGGGCTTAAAGCCCCACCGCCGTGACAGTATAGCCGGCTTTACGAAAATCCTCGACCAGTCCCTCTGGACCGGGAAGATGCAGCGCGCCGACCGCCATGAAGGCGTTGCCCTTGGCCAGGATCGGCCCGGCATGATCGACCATCACCTTGTTGCGGCTGGTGATCATGGTCTCCTCGAAGGCGGCATAGCCCGCGGGATCATTCTGCTCGTCGGGCATGGCGGCGCGGAACAGCGGCCAGAACATGCCGGTGTCGCCACGCTGGTAGAGCACGATCATGGTTTCGTTGATGTCGTTGACCTTGTCGCCCAGCTTCAGCGTGTCGACCAGACCCTTCATGTGAAAGGCGAGCGGCAGCGAGGCCATGGCGCGCAGCTGGCTCTCGGCCGTTTCCAATCCTTCCACCGGCTTGCCGGCCGCCTTGGCGCTCTCGGCCAGCTTGACGTCGAGCACCGGCGCGCCGCTGGACTGGCGGGCGAGTTCGCAAGCCGGAAGCGCCATCATGGCCGACAGCATCCACGGCTTCATCTTGGCGACCGTTGCCGGCGGGATGCCGCGCGCGTCAAGCGCTGCGTTCATCGCCGCCGCGTCGTCCGGCGACAGCAATGACGACAGCGTCGTGGAGTCGGTGAACATCATCAGGTCCGGCTCCTTCAGCATCGCCGTCATCATCTTCTGCTTGTCGAGCACGTCGGTGGTTTCGATGATGAGAGTGCCGGCCGCATCAAAGGCCTTCTGCGCATATGCCGGCAGCGTGGTGACGCGCGGATCGGTCATGTGCATGGTGCCGAACAGATAGGATGGCTGTTCGCCTGATTTTTCGAGCTTCCACAACAGGCCCTTGCCATTGAGCGTGGCAGCCGCCTCCGCCTCGATCTTGTCGTAGGTGGCAGGGCTGCCCTTCTGCAAGGCCGACAGCATGTCGGCGCCGGTGCAGGTCGGGATTTCCGCGTGCGCCCTGCCGGCGGCGAACAGCAGGACAGCAAGGAAGGACAGGAAAAACAGCACGTTGAGCGCGACAAGCAGTTTCAGCGAGACGGAAGCTGCACGGTCGGCGATGGCAATGACGCGTTTCATGATCCCATTACTAGGACCGAAAAGCGGCAAAACCGTTAATCGGGACCGCAAAATTGAAGGATTCATGCCCTCGGATGAGCGGATTCGTAGATCTCCAGCAGCCTTGCGGTGTCGACGCCGGTGTAGATCTGCGTCGTCGACAGACTGGCGTGGCCGAGCAATTCCTGGATGGTGCGCAGATCGCCGCCACGGCCGAGCAGATGGGTTGCGAAGGAATGGCGCAAAGCATGCGGCGTCGCGGTGTCGGGCAGGTTGAGCGCCGAGCGCAATTTGGCCATGTCGCGCTGGATGATGGCCGGGTTGAGCGGGCCGCCGCGCGCGCCGCGAAACAGCAGCCCCTTCGGATCGAGATGGTAGGGGCACAGCCGGCGGTATTCGGCGATCGCCCGGAGCGCCACCGGCAGCACCGGCACCAGCCGCGTCTTGCCGCCTTTGCCGGTGACGCGCAACACGGTGTCGGCTTCCGATGCCAGATCGGCGGCGCTGAGGCCAAGCGCTTCCGAAATGCGCAGGCCCGAACCATAGAGCAGCGTCAGCACGGCGGCGTTGCGGGCGGCGATCCAGGGTTCTTCCGCCAGCTGACCCTCGACGGAGACCACGTGCCTGGCATCGCTCGCCGTCAGCGGCTTGGGCAGCGATTTGGGCTGGCGTGGCGCGTGCAAGGCAGCCGCACCTGCCGCATTGGCCAGGCCTCGCCGTTCGAGGAAGCGCAGCAGTGAACGGATGCCGGCCAATCCGCGGCCAAGCGTGCGTGCGCCGGCACCGGCATTGCGGCGGGCGGCGAGGAAGCCGCGCAGGTCGGCCGGGCGCAGGTCGACGATATCTGAAATGCCGGGCGGTCCGCCGATATGGCCGGTGAGGAAGTGCAGGAACTGACGCGTGTCCCGCTCATACGCCTCGACGGTCTCCGGTGACAGCCGGCGTTCGCGCGCCAGCATCTTCAGCCAGTTTTCACGCGCCGACTGGAGATCGGGCTTTGCCGGGATGAGGAATTCCTGCATGGGGGTCTTTTCCGGTTCGCCGTCATTTTCCGGCAGCCGGGTTAGGAAGCGGTGAAGAGCCCGTCATTGAAATGATGGCGAGGCGGCGCTAGAGCAGGGGCAAAGGATTTTTCGCCCATGAGCAAGCCGCAAAACCCCGTCCAGATGGCCGTGATCGGCGCAGCCCATGGTATCAAGGGCGAATTGCGGGTGAAAACTTTCACCGGCGATCCAATGGCACTGGCCGACTATGGACCGCTCTACGCCAGGGACGGCCGGGCTTTCCAGATAACGGACATAAGGCCGGCCAACACCGTCGTCGTGGTGCGGTTCAAGGGCGTCAGCGACCGCAACGCGGCCGAGGCGCTCGCCGGTACGGAACTGTTCGTCGACCGCTCGATGCTGCCGGACGACGGCGAGGAAGACGAATTCTACCATGCCGACCTGATCGGGTTGGAAATCCGGAATGACACCGGTGCTCTCATCGGCAAGGTCGTCGCGGTGCACAATTTCGGTGGCGGCGACATTCTCGATGTGACGCTCGCGGGGCGCAAGGGTGTGCTGATCCCATTCACGCAGGCCGCCGTGCCGCAGGTGTCGATCGCCGAGGGTTTCGTCCGCGTCGACCCGGTCGCGGCCGGGCTGGTCGAGGAGGATGGCGAAGCGCCGCGCGAGGATGATTTCGACCCCAAGGGCAGGCCGCGCGGACCGCGTGACGCCGGGGGCAACCGGTGAGTTTTGCCGCGTCGGTGCTGACGCTCTATCCCGAGATGTTTCCGGGGGCGCTCGGCCTATCGTTGGCCGGGCGGGCGCTGGAGGCCGGCACATGGTCGCTGGATGCGATCCAGATCCGCGACTTCGCCGCCGACAAGCATCGCACCGTCGACGACACGCCGGCCGGCGGCGGCGCCGGCATGGTGATGCGCGCCGATGTGCTGGCCAGGGCGATCGACCATGCCTCGCCAGCGGGCGATGTGCGCCCACGCCTGCTGATGAGCCCGCGCGGCAAACCACTGACGCAGGCCCGCGTGCGCGAACTGGCCGCCGGGCCGGGCGCCGTTATCCTGTGTGGCCGCTTCGAAGGTGTCGACCAGCGGGTGATCGACGCGCGGGGATTGGAGGAAGTCTCGATCGGCGATTTCATTCTGTCCGGCGGCGAGCCCGCGGCACTTGTGCTGCTCGACGCGGTGGTGCGGCTGCTACCCGGCGTGATGGGCAATGCCGTGTCGGGCGAGGAAGAGAGTTTCGAGAACGGCCTGCTCGAACATCCGCACTACACACGGCCGCAGGAATTCGAAGGCCGGGAGATTCCCGAAGTTCTGATCTCCGGCAACCACAAGAAGATCGCCGCCTGGCGGCGTGAGCAGTCGGAAAGACTGACGCAAGAGCGGCGACCCGATCTTCTGGGCGCTCAGCCTTTGCTGAAGTAATAAAAAGCCAGAAACAGGCCGACGGCGACGACGAAGCCGCGCACCACGTTCTGCGGCACGCGCTTGGCGATCCAGACGCCGGCATAGCCGCCCAGCGCGCCGCCCGGGATCATGATGATCGCCTGCGGCCAGGCGACGACGCCTCCCGAGACGAAGACGACGATGGCGATTGCGGCGATGACCACGGCCAGCATGTTCTTGAGCGCGTTTAGCCGGTGGTAGTCGCCGGCCTGGGTCAGGCCGAGCGTCGCCAGCATCATCACGCCCATGCCGGCGCCGAAGAAGCCGCCATAGATGGCGGTGACGAATTGCGCGAGCGAACCGGCGAGCGAGCCCACGGCCGCTTCATGTCCGGGTTTGGGTGCCGGCTTCAGCCAGGGCCCGGCGGCGAACAGCGCCGTCGCGCCCAAAAGCAGCCATGGCACCAGGGCGCGAAAGGACGGATTGTCGAGCGCCAGCAAGATCAGCGCGCCGGCCAGCGCACCAATCGCCGAGATCAGGCACAGCAGCAGCGCGCCGCGCCAGAAATGCCTGATGTCTGCCCAGTAGGCGAGCGTCGAGGTGATGTAGCCGGGAAATTGCGTCACCGAGGAGGTGGCGTTGGCCACGATCGGCGGCACACCGACCAATGTCATGGCGCCGAAGGTGATGAAGGTGCCGCCACCGGCGACCGCGTTGGCGGCGCCTGACAGAAAGCCCGCCAGGAGCAGCAGGACAGCATCGAGAACAGACATGGAAGGCCGCCGTGAAGAAGTGTGCTATTTCTGGCTTAGGAAGCTTGCCGGACCGGCGCAACCCGGCACGGCAGGATTATGATGGTGCCATGCCGGGAGCCGTGCCGGCAAAAAATGCATGGGCAAGGCGTGACAAAGCGCCGAAATAGCTGTATGTGCCCGCCCGTACCGGCAAGAACAATCTTCCGGACCCGTCAACAATGACGGTGTAGTCGCCCCTGCCCGATGTCTAGGAGACAAATGTCTTGGAGACAAAGGACATAGCCGAGCGGTCAATGGAACTGCAAGGTAAGCGTAGGGCGCTCTGACTGTCGGAAGAACAAGAAGTGGATTTTTAGATGGATCTCATCCGTCAGCTCGAGGCCGAACAGGCCGCCAAGATCGAAGCCAAACGCAAGCTTCCCGAATTCCAGCCCGGCGACACCGTGCGCGTCCAGGTCCGCGTGACCGAAGGCACCCGCACCCGCGTCCAGGCTTATGAAGGCGTCGTCATCGCCCGTTCCGGCTCCGGCTTCCAGGAAAATTTCACCGTCCGCAAGATCTCCTACGGCGAAGGCGTCGAGCGCGTGTTCCCGGTTTTTTCGCCGATGGTCGAAGGCGTCGAGATCGTGCGCCGCGGCAAGGTGCGCCGCGCCAAGCTTTATTACCTGCGCGATCGTCGCGGCAAGTCGGCCCGTATTTCGGAAAACACCGGCGTGCGCGCCCGCAAGCTCAACGATGAGGAGCGCGACGCGCTGAACGCCGAGAAGGCCCGCATCGAGGCCGAGAAGGTCGCCGCCGCCCAGGCGCTGGCCGCCGAGACGGCAGCCAAGGAAGCCGCCGAGAAGAAGGCGGCCGCCGAGGCCGAGGCAGCCAAGGCCGCCGAAGCGACCCCCGCCGAATAAGATTTCGACGAAGGCTTTTTTGAAAAGGCGGCTTCGGCCGCCTTTTTTCGCTTCACCAGACTGTGAACGCTTTCAGCTCCGGGATGCTGGTTGACGTGCAATTACATCGTGTACTAAATAATCGTACACAATATGATTGGAGACTACGATATGGCACTCTACACCACACAGGCCCACGTAACCGGCGGTCGCGCCGGCCATGGCGAGACCAGCGACGGCCTGCTCAAGCTCGATTTGGCGATGCCCAAGGAGCTCGGCGGACCGGGCGGCGCCACCAATCCCGAGCAGCTCTTCGCCATCGGCTATGCCGCCTGCTTTGAAAGCGCCGTCCGCTTCGTCGCGCGCAAGCAGAAACTGCCGCTCGAGGATGCCGCGATAAGTTCGACGGTCAGCCTGCTTCCCGATGGCGAGGGCTTCAAGCTCGGCGTCGCGTTGGCAGTGGAGACGAAAGGCCTTGATCAGGCGGCGGCGGAAGCGCTTGTATCGGCGGCGCATCAGGTTTGTCCCTATTCGAACGCCATCAGGGGCAATGTCGAGGTGGCGCTTTCGGTAAAGGCGGCATGACGACAAAGGTCGAAACGAAAGCCACAGACGTCCCGGCGGGGGCCGCCGGGGCGATCCCGGTGCCACGGCTCGATCAGCAGCTCTGCTTCGCGCTCTATTCGGCGAGCGGTCTGATGACCAAGCTCTACCGGCCGTTGCTCGATCCGCTCGGCCTGACCTATCCGCAATATCTGGCGATGCTGGCGCTGTGGGAACGCGCGCCGAGCACGGTGGGCGACCTTGGCGAAGCGCTCGGCCTGGATTCGGCGACGCTGACGCCGCTGCTCAAGCGGATGGAGGCGGGCGGCCTCGTCACCCGCCGGCGCGATGCCGCCGACGAGCGCCGGGTGCTGGTCGAGCCGACGGCCAAGGGCCAGGCGCTGCGCGCCCGCATGAAGGATGTGGCCGCCGCGCTTGCCTGCAGCGTGCCGCTCGGACCAGGCGAAGCGAAGGCCCTGCACGGCACGCTCACCCATCTTGTCGCGGGCCTGCGCAGCGCCGTGGCTGATGACCGATCGACGGATACGGAAGCGTCGGTCCCGGACACGGGAAAATCCTGGCAGTCAACGCAGTCGTAGCACCCATCGTTGCGGAATCTTCCGATTGATCTTCCGATTGAAGGCATGCAAATCCGTTTTCGGCTGTCCCGACGCAGCGGACCGTCTTGCATGGCGCTTGCGGAAAGCTAAAGTCGGCGCCGGATTTTCCTGTAAGCCCGGTCGATATCCGGGCGCTTTCAATTTTCGGGGAGTGTGTCATGACCAAATCGAAATTGCTGCTGGCCGGCCTGTTGGCTCTGGTCCTGGCGCCCGTTGCCGCCTTCGCGCAGGCGCTGCCCGATCTCGGCGGCAAGAAGGTCGTGGTGGTGACCGAAAACGCCTACCCGCCGCTGCAGTTCATCGATGCCAAGACCGGCAAACAGATCGGCTGGGAATATGACGCGATGAACGAGATCGCCAAGCGGCTGAATTTCAAGGTCGAGTACCAGAACACCTCCTGGGATGCGATGATCCAGGCGGTTTCCGACAACCAGTACAATATCGGCATGACCGGCATCACCATCAAGGACGACCGCAAGGAGAAGGTCGACTTCTCCGACCCCTACATGCGCTCGGAACAGTTCATGCTGGTGCGCGGCGACGAAAGCCGCTTCACCGACGCCAAGACCTTCGGCGCCTTCAAGGACGGACTGATCGGCGCACAGGCCGGCACCACGCCGTTCTACACCGCCGTCTACAGCGTGCTCGACGGCAATGAACAGAACCCGCGGATCAAACTGTTCGAGACGTTCGGCGCCACGGTTCAGGCGCTGAAATCCGGCGACGTCGATGTCGTGCTGACCGACGGCACCGCGGGCAAGGGCTATGTCGACGCTTCGGAGGGCAAGCTGAAGCTGATCGGCGGCCCGCTCGGCACCGAGGATTTCGGCTTCATCTTCCCCAAGGGGTCCGATCTGGTGAAACCGGTCAATGCCGCGATCGCCGCGCTCAAGGCGGATGGGACGCTGGATGCGCTGAACAAGAAATGGTTTCTTGATTACAAGATGGGGCAGTAATTTCGTTGCTACGCGCATCGCATAAAGATCGTGCACCTTTATTCACGCTAACTCGGCGCCCAGGCGCCCCCCTCTGTTCTGTCGGGCCCGGCCCTTCGCTGTCGCTTCGGGCGTTCGTCGTTCGGAAAGCCAAGCAATTGGCTTCCCGTCCGCTGCGCGGACCACTTCTCACCCCCCTCAAGGGGGGAGATTGGATGTCGTCTCCGCTTTCGCCAGTCTCCAACATTGCAGAACTGGCGGAGAGCTTGAAGCTGCCGATCTCCCCCCTAGAGGGGGAGATGTCCGGCAGGACAGAGGGGGGTGCCTTGGCGCGTCCCTCTCTCAGTTCTTACGCCGCCTGATGGCGCCGCCCTCCATCTCCAAACCCGAATTCCCCTGGTGGCTCGCCGTTGCCGCCGTCCTTGCGCTGGCGGCCGCCCTCTTCATCGCCGCCAACGACCTCTATGCCCAGGTTTTCGCCACTGTCGCCAAGGGCATCGGCATCACCGTCTTCGTCACCGTGGTCGCCTTCGCCCTGGCGTCGATCATCGGCCTCGGCATTGCGCTGATGGGCCTGTCTGGCTCGACCTGGCTGCGGCAGATCGCGCGTTTCTATGTCGAGATCATCCGTGGCGTGCCGATCCTGGTGCTGTTGTTCTGGATAGCGTTTGCCGGCGCGCCGGCCTTCGTCGCGGGCTGGAACGCGCTGACCGCACCGCTGCAAAGCGCCGGCATTCTCGGCGAGCTGTTGGTGCGCGACGTGTCGTTGCTGTGGCGCGCCATCATGGCGCTGACCATCGGCTATTCGGCCTTCATCTCGGAGGTTTTCCGGGCCGGCATCCAGTCGGTCGAGAAAGGCCAGATCGAGGCGGCGAAGGCTTTGGGGCTGAGCCGCGCGCAGCGCTTCCGGCTGGTCGTGTTTCCGCAGGCGATCCGCACCATCCTGCCGCCGCTCGGCAATGATTTCGTCGCCCTGGTCAAGGATTCCTCGCTGGTCTCGGTGCTCGGCGTCGCCGACATCACGCAGATGGGCAAGGTGTATGCGGCCGGCTCATTCCGCTTCTTCGAGACCTATTCGATAACGGCCTATATTTATCTCATCCTCACCGTCGGCCTGTCGCTGTCGCTCAGGGCGCTGGAGCGGCGTTTGCGCCGCCAGCACGAGGAATAGTTTTTCAGCCAGGACAGCGTTAGGCTCGGGCGGCGTACCGGAGGAGGAGCATGCCCATGAACATCGACAAGGCCAATGCGGCGCTGGATTCGGTCTACACGGCCGATACGCCCGAAACCCTGGCACAGGCCTATGCCGCATGGGCCGAGACCTATGACAGCGAGACCGCCTCGCTCGGCTATTTGCTGCCGTTCCTGATCACCGCCTGGGTGACGCGCCACGTGCCTGTAGGCGAAGGACCGCTGCTCGACGCCGGCTGCGGCACCGGCCTGTCCGGACCGTCGCTGAAGGCGTTGGGCTACGCCGACATTGCCGGGCTGGATCTCTCGAACGACATGCTCGAGATCGCCGGCAGCCGAAATGCCTACAGCGAACTGAAGCAGGCGATGTTGGGCCGGCCGCTGCCATGGCCGGACGGCCATTTCCGCGCCTTCTTCTCCACCGGTGTATTCACCATCAGCCACGCGCCGGCGTCTAGCCTGCACGAACTGGTGCGCATCACGAAAAAGGGCGGCCACACCATCTTCACCGTGCGCGACCAGGTTTTCGAGAGTGGTGGGTTTCAGGCGGTTTTCGACGAATTGGAGCAGGCAGGGAAATGGCGGGCGGTCGAGGCAAGCCCGTGGTTTCGCTGTTATGCCATTGCCGAGCCGGACGCGCTGGTGAGGACATTTGTGTTCGAGGTGATCTGAGGCAATTGCCCGGCGTTCGCGCCGCCCCTCATCGCCCTGCCGGGCACTTCTCCCCGTATAGTGACGGGGAGAAGGAGGCTGGCCGCAACGCCGGCTCTATTCCTGCAACATTGATGATTGGCGAAACCATCGATGACTGCGTCCCCTCTCCCCGTCACTATACGGGGAGAGGATGCCGGCAGGCAGGTGAGGGGCAGCGCCAACGCCTCGACTTTGAGCCGTCACGCCGCAATTGCCGAAAAGCCAAAACATTGCTATCTACCCGGCCATGGAAGAGCTTTTTGGCGATCCGGCTTACAAGGGATTCGTGCTGCAGGACAGAAAACGCCTGCCGTCGCGCTTTTCCGCGCGTGTGTCCGGCGCCCTGACCAGCCGACTTCGCTGATCCCTGACGGCCGGCCGCGGGCTTGCGGCATCAGCTCTTTCCCATTCTCATATCGACGGATTTACGCACATGAGCGCACCGCGCACCCTCTACGACAAGATTTTCGACGACCATGTCGTCGACCGCCAGGACGACGGCACCTGCCTGCTCTATATCGACCGCCACCTCGTCCATGAGGTGACCAGCCCGCAGGCCTTCGAGGGCCTGCGCATGAGCGGCCGGAAAGTCCGTCACCCGGAAAAGACGCTGGCCGTGGTCGATCACAATGTCTCGACCTCGCCCGAGCGCAAGTTCGGCATCAAGAACGAGGAAAGCCGCATCCAGGTCGAGGCGCTGGCCAAGAACGCCAGGGATTTCGGCGTCGAGTATTATTCCGAGAACGATATCCGCCAGGGCATCGTCCACATCATCGGACCCGAGCAGGGCTTTACGCTGCCCGGCATGACCATCGTCTGTGGTGACAGCCACACCTCCACCCATGGCGCTTTCGGCGCGCTGGCGCACGGCATCGGCACGTCCGAGGTCGAGCATGTGCTGGCGACGCAGACGCTGATCCAGCGCAAGGCCAAGAACATGCTGGTGCGCGTCGATGGCGTGCTGCCCGAAGGCGTCACCGCCAAGGATATCATCCTCGCCATCATCGGCGAGATCGGCACCGCCGGCGGCACCGGCTATGTCATCGAATATGCCGGCGAGGCGATCCGTGCGCTGTCGATGGAAGGTCGCATGACGATCTGCAACATGTCGATCGAGGGCGGTGCGCGCGCCGGCCTGATCGCGGCGGACGAGACCACTTTCGCCTATGTCAAGGACAAGCCGCGCGCGCCCAAGGGCGCTGCCTGGGACGCGGCGCTCGAATACTGGAAGACGCTGCGGACCGACGAAGGCGCGCATTTCGATAAGGTGATCGTGCTCGACGCGGCGAAACTGCCGCCGATCGTCTCCTGGGGCTCCTCGCCCGAGGACGTCGTCTCCGTGCAGGGCATCGTGCCGAACCCGGAAGACATCACCGACGAGAACAAGCGCAGCTCCAAGCTGCGCGCGCTCGACTATATGGGCCTGACGCCCGGGACGAAGATCACCGACATCACGCTCGACCGCGTCTTCATCGGCTCCTGCACCAATGGCCGCATCGAGGATCTGCGCGCCGTCGCCAAGGTGGTCGAAGGCAAGACGGTCAGCCCGCATGTCGATGCCATGATCGTACCGGGCTCTGGCCTGGTCAAGGAGCAGGCGGAAGCCGAGGGGCTGGACAAGATCTTCCTCGCCGCCGGTTTCGACTGGCGCGAGCCCGGCTGCTCGATGTGCCTTGCCATGAACGACGACCGGCTGAAGCCGCATGAGCGCTGCGCCTCGACCTCGAACCGCAATTTCGAGGGCCGGCAGGGCTTCAAGGGCCGCACCCATCTGGTGTCGCCGGCGATGGCGGCGGCGGCGGCGATCGCCGGCCACTTCGTCGACATCCGCGACTGGAAATAGGCCGCCTCGTTCTCGAGCGCATCCCAGGCCCCGGACGGCATCGCTGTCCGGGGCCTTTCTTCATTCACGCGGCCGCATATGCGCCTTCGCTTAACCGCTTGTTTGGGCTTGCCCTTTATGGTCTTCCCGACGTCAAACGAGGGGAAGTCACGGTCCTTTGGACACTGGCCTGTTGATAGCGTTGCTCAATCCGACGATCGCGCTGGCGCTCGGCGCGGCGTTTCTCGTCCTGTGGCTCCATCAGCGCCATCGCCCCTATCTGGCGGTGCTGGCGCTCAGCTACTGCGTCTCGGCGCCCGGATTCCTGTTCCAGTATTTCACCTTGCCCATCGGCCTGGCGCTGACCAAGCTGGTGTCGAACATCTGCTTCACCATCGCCGGCTGCTGCCTGTCCGGCGCCATCATCGCCCGCTATGGCAGGAAGGTGCCCGCAGTGGGGATCGCCGTTCTGGCGGGCGGCGGCCTTGCGGCATTCGCGTGGTTTCTGTTCGTCACGCCGGATCTCACCTGGCGCATCCTGGCGATGAATTTCGGCTTCGGTGGCGTCAGCCTGCTCGTCGCCGCCGAACTGCGGCCGGTGCGCAACAATGGCCCGACAGAAAAGATCCTGTTCCTGCTGTCGCTGCTGTCCAGCGTCAATTTCTTCGTGCGCACCCTGGTGGTGGTCATCGCGCACGGACCCTTCGCCAGCTATGACGGCTTCTACGACTCGTCCTACTGGACGACCGCGCTGTTGTCGCACGCGCTGCTGTCGCTGCTGATCGCCCTTTGCCTCTTCACCGCCGCCGCGCTCGACGTGATGAAGGCGCTGAAGACGGAAACCCATACCGATCCGCTTTCGGGGCTGCTCAACCGCCGAGGATTCGAGGAGCGCGCCGCCATGCTGCTGCAGCATTGCGCCATGGCCAAATTCCCGGTGGCGCTGGTGCTGGCCGACCTCGACCATTTCAAGGCCCTCAACGATATGCACGGGCACGCGGCCGGTGACCGGGTGATCGCGGACTTCGCCGCTAAGCTGCGCTCGGCCACGGGAGCACGGGGTGCCGCGGGCCGCATCGGCGGCGAGGAGTTTGCCGTGCTCCTGCCACTGACCGATCTCGCCGCCGCCAGGCTGTTCGCCGAAGCTGTGCGCACACTCTATTCGGCGGGCGGCGTCGACGGGCTTCCCGCCGGCACGAAGGTCACCGCCAGCTTCGGCGTGGCGGCCCGCAGTGGTGACGAGACTCTGGAACCCTTGATGCGCCGGGCCGACGAGGCGCTTTACAAGGCCAAGAAAAATGGCCGCGACAGCGTGCGCCTCTCCTACGAGCGGCCGGAGACGGTGTTCGTGCCGGAGCCGCTCAGGGCCAGCTGATCGCCGCGTTCGCGCCTGGCGTTAACGTCTTTTTCGCCCGCCGATGTTTAGCTGCCGGCGGGGTTTGAGTATCCATGAGCGGCGCCAACTTCATCCTGTTGATCAACCTGTCGGTCGCCGGCCTGCTGGCGGCATGCTTCATGGCGGTCTCGTTCCACGATGCCGGCCGCGCGCCGGCCCGCTGGCTGGCATCAGGCTATCTCCTGGGCATGGCTTACTTTGCCATCGAATTCAGCATTCCCGCCTTCAGCGACGCGCGGCTTGCGGTGGTTGCCGCCTTCGCCGTTTTCCTTGGCGCCACCATTGCCTTCAATGGCGGGCTTGCCCAAAAATATGGCGTTGCGCCGCCATGGACGCCGATGCTGTTCTTCCTGGCCACCGCCACCATCACGGTCTATTTCGTGCAGGATCTCCCGCGCCAGTCGCTCGCCCGCATGATGGCCTACCAGCTTCCCTACGCCGCGATGCAGTTCGTCGGCCTTGGCATCGTCTGGTCGTCGAGGCAAAGCCGTGGCCGGCTCGATCTGATCCTGATGGCGGTGCTTGCGGCCAGCGGCCTGCAGTTTGCCTCCAAACCATTTATCGCGCATGCGCTCGGCGGTTGGGGCGCCAATCCGCAGGCCTATCTGCAAAGCAGCTACGCATTGGTGTCGCAGTCGCTCGGCACTGTCTTCGGGCTGGCGCTGGCGCTTCTCATTCTGGCCATCCTGGTCCGCGACGTGCTTGCTGAAGTAATCTCGAAGTCGGAGGTGGACACGCTGTCGGGCCTCCTCAACCGTGGCGGCTTCACACGTCACGCGGAGTTGGCCGTGCAGGACGCCACGCGCCTGGGCGTGCCGGTGGCAATGGTCATTGCCGATCTCGATCATTTCAAGACGGTGAACGACAGCTTCGGCCATGCGTCGGGCGACCGGGTGATCGAGGCCTTCGCCGGCCTGCTGCGAGAGGCGGCGGAAGGCGATCACATGGTTGGCCGCATCGGTGGCGAGGAGTTCGCCATTATCCTGACAGGAGCCAATCTTGCAGCCGCCCGGCTGTTCGCGGAAGGCACCCGCCACGCATTCGGCGCGTTGCCCATCAACGGGTTGCCGGCCGACAGCCGCTGCACGTCGAGCTTCGGCATTGCCGAGCTTCACATGGGCGAGGGTTTCCCCGACCTGATGCGGCGTGCGGATGAAGCGCTCTACCTGGCAAAGAATGCCGGGCGCGACTGCGTTCGTGTCTCCACCGGGCCAGCCGATGGGCTGGCCCTGGTAAAAATCGACCAGCCCCGTATCAGCGGCAGGGGCTGAGCTCCGGCATCTCGCCGTCGGAAAGGCCGTACATATAGGAGCGGCCCTTGACGAACACAGGCGGGCGATAGCAACCCCCGTCGCCCGATATGTCGTCGGATTCGTTCTGGTAGATCACCTTGGGCTGGCCGGCGCTGGTGTAGTCGGACAGTTGCCTGGCCAGCTTGCCTTCGCCGACGATGATGCGTTTGTAGCCGGCGGCGCTGTCGATGACGAGATTGCCGAACGAATCGGCGTAGACGCGGTCGTGATGGCGCAAGCCGGCCTCGGCCGGCGCGGCCACCGCAACGGCAAGTGCTGCCAGCGTGACCGCGAGGCTTGCCCGGACTAGTTTGGCCCGCACTGATCTGGCCCGCACTGAGTTGGAACGCATGTCGCTCTCCCTTCGTCGGCGCGAGAGAGATCGCGCCCGATCCGATCCGAATCGGAAATTAACCCTTTCTTAACCTTTGTTAAGGGGAGGGGCGGCTCGATGGCCGTTTCTTAATGAACATGGTTAATTTTGTGGTTCGCCGCCGATGTCCCCAACCGGTCGACATGGCCGGTCGGGGTGAACTTGATCTTGGCGTGCCGCGTGGCTAGCGTGCCTGCGGCATGGGGGCGCAGCACATGATGTTTGGCCGAACGGTTCGGGTGTCGTTCGTTATTCCGCTGCTTCTCGCGGCCGGTGCCTGTGTACCGGAAGACGGCGCGCCCAAGGCCGCGAGCACGGTTACACCCGTGGTGGCGCCTGCCGCTCCCGCCCAGCAACAGCCCGCGCCACCGGCCACCAAGATCACCACGGATCTCACCGCGCCACGCCTCACCACGGGCATGGCCACCTATAGATGTGGCAATGGCGGCATGATCACCATCCAAAATCTCGGCGCGTCGCTGCGGGTGGTCGGGCAGGAAGGCGCCACCGAGGAGTTCGCGGCGTCGCCGGCCAACCAGAGCAGCCGCTACCAGGCGGTCACGCATGACGCAATCGTGATCGACGGACGCGAAGCGCTGGTGATGAAGAGGGGGTCGACGCCGCAGACCTGCACGCGGTGACGCAAATCTCGACTCGGCCGAACCCTGGGCCAGACATGCTGCACCGCAGCGATATCGAGCCGGCTTCGGGTGTTCAGCCCCTAATCGATTGAAGCCGCATCCGGCGCTTTAGTCAGACTAAATTACGTTTTCGAAACGGTTTTCTGGCTTTGACGCGGTGCAAAAAGAGCATTAGAAACCGGCTGTCCGAAGTCGCAACCGGAAGCGGCAATGCCGCATTTCCACCTGAGGCGGGAGACGCCGAACTGGGGCAGCCATGAGCAAATCACCAGCCACCCATGCCAGACGCGAACGGCCGCTTTCGCCGCACCTGACGGTCTACCGGCCGCCGATCACCATGACGATGTCGATCATCCATCGCATCACCGGGGGCGCGCTCTATTTCGGCACGCTGCTGGTCCTCGTCTGGCTGATGGCGGCGGCATCCTCGCAGCCGGCTTTCGACTGGGTGAACTGGGCTTTCGGCACGTGGCTCGGCCGACTCATCCTGTTCGGCTACACCTGGGCGCTGATGCATCACATGCTGGGTGGTGTCCGCCATCTGATCTGGGATACCGGCGCCGGCCTTGAAAAACACACGGCCTCGAGGATCGCCTGGGCGACGCTTGCCGGCTCGGTCCTGCTCACGCTCTTGATCTGGATCGCCGGCTACATGGCGCGGGGAGCTTTGTGATGAGTGCGAAAAACACCGACATGCGTACCCCGCTGGCCAAGGTGCGCGGCCTGGGCTCAGCCCGCGAAGGCACCGGGCATTTCTGGCGCCAGCGGTTGACGGCGATCGCCAACATCCCGCTGATCCTGTTTTTCACCGGCTTCCTGATCGCGCTCAACGGCGCCGGCTATGCGCAGGTGCGGGCGGCGCTCGCCAACCCGTTCGTGGCGCTGGTCATGGCCCTGGTGCTCATCTCGCCGCTCTATCATATGCGGATCGGCATGCAGGTGATCATCGAGGACTATGTGCATGGCGAAGGCATGAAGCTTGCGCTGATCGCCCTCAACACATTCTTCACCATAGCGGTCGGCGTCGCTTCGCTCTTCGCCCTGCTGAAACTGGCATTCGGAGGCTGAAGTCTTGGCCCATGACACGAAATCAGCCAATGCGGCAGGCTACACCTTTGTCGACCACAAATTCGACGTGGTCATCGTTGGCGCCGGGGGCGCTGGCCTGCGCGCCACTCTCGGCATGGCCGAACAGGGGCTGCGCACCGCCTGCATCACCAAAGTGTTCCCGACGCGCTCGCATACGGTCGCCGCGCAAGGCGGCATCGCCGCCTCGCTCTCCAATATGGGTCCGGATTCCTGGCAGTGGCACATGTACGACACCGTCAAGGGATCGGACTGGCTGGGCGATGTCAATGCCATGGAATACATGGTGCGCGAGGCGCCGGCGGCGGTTTACGAACTCGAACATTACGGCGTGCCGTTCTCGCGCACCGAAGAGGGCAAGATCTACCAGCGGCCGTTCGGCGGCCACATGATGAACTATGGCGATGGCCCGCCCGTGCAGCGCACCTGCGCCGCGGCTGACCGCACCGGCCACGCCATCCTGCACACGCTCTACGGCCAGTCGCTGAAGAACAATGCGCAGTTCTTCATCGAGTATTTCGCGCTCGACCTGATCATGGAGCCGGACGGCACCTGCACCGGCGTCGTGGCGTGGAATCTCGATGACGGCACCATCCACCGCTTCTCGGCCAAGATGGTGGTGCTGGCGACCGGCGGTTATGGGCGCGCCTATTTCTCCGCCACCTCGGCGCACACCTGTACCGGCGACGGCGGCGGCATGGCCGCACGGGCCGGGCTTCCGCTCCAGGACATGGAGTTCGTGCAGTTCCATCCGACCGGCATTTACGGCGCCGGCTGCCTGATCACCGAGGGCGCGCGCGGCGAGGGCGGCTACCTCGTCAACTCCGAGGGCGAGCGCTTCATGGAGCGCTACGCGCCGTCGGCCAAGGACCTCGCCTCGCGTGACGTGGTCTCGCGCTGCATGACGCTGGAAATCCGCGAGGGCCGCGGCGTCGGCAAGAACAAGGACCACATCTTCCTGCACCTCGATCATCTCGATCCGGCGGTCTTGCACGAAAGGCTTCCGGGCATTTCGGAGTCGGCAAAAATCTTCGCCGGCGTCGATCTGACCAAGGAGCCGATCCCGGTGCTGCCGACGGTGCACTACAATATGGGCGGCGTGCCGACCAATTACTGGGGCGAGGTGCTCAACCCGACAGCCGAAAATCCGGACCGGGTCTCGCCCGGCCTGATGGCGGTCGGCGAGGCGGGCTGCGCTTCCGTGCACGGCGCCAATCGGCTGGGTTCGAACTCGCTGATCGATCTGGTGGTGTTCGGCCGCGCCGCTGCGATCCGCGCCGGCCAGGTCATCGACCGCAAGGCGGCGATCCCGTCGCCCAACCAGGCTTCGGTCGACAAGATCATGGATCGCTTCGACCGGCTGCGCCACGCCAACGGCTCGACGCCGACGGCGGTTCTGCGCGAAAAGATGCAGAAGGCGATGCAGGAGGACGCGGCGGTGTTCCGCACGCAGGAATCGCTCGAAAACGGCTGCAAGCGCATTTCGGAAATCTGGACCGAGCTCAAGGACATAAAGGTGTTCGACCGCTCGATGATCTGGAACTCGGACTTGGTCGAGACGCTGGAGCTGGAAAACCTGATGGCCAACGCCATCACCACCGTCCATGGTGCCGAGGCGCGCAAGGAGAGCCGTGGCGCGCATGCGCGGGAAGATTTTTCCGCCCGCGACGACGCCAACTGGCGCAAGCACACGCTCGCCCATCTCGGCGAGGACGGCGCGGTGACGCTGACCTACCGGCCGGTGCACACCGAGCCACTGGTGCCCGAAAAGGACGGCGGCATCAGTCTCGCAAAGATCGCGCCGAAGGCCAGGGTGTACTGACGATGGCGACGGCGGCGGGATATTCCGATACGCCCCTCCCGGCCAAGCTCGGCCTGAAGGACGGTATGATCGCCGCCTTCATCGCGCTGCCAAGGGAACTCGAGAGCCTCACCGAAGCCGTTGATTTTGCCGAGGTCGACCGGTTGGCCGAATGGTCCGGCATTTCGGGCGCAACCCTGAAATACGACGCCGTTCACGCCTTCACCCGGCAGCGCGCCGAGATCGAGGATCGCCTTGGCGCACTCGAGACGGCGATCAAGCGCGACGGCATGGTCTGGGTCTCCTGGCCGAAGAAGGCGTCGAAAGTGCCCACCGACGTCACCGAGGGCATTGTCCGCGCTGAAGCGCTCAAGCTCGACCTTGTCGACGTCAAGGTCGCCGCCGTGAATGAAATCTGGTCCGGGCTGAAGCTCGTCATCCGAAAGGACCTGAGGTAATGGTCGAACTCACCCTCCCCAAGAACTCGAAGATCCAGCAGGGCAAGACCTGGCCGAAGCCGGAGGGTGCCACCAATCTGCGCGAATATCGCATCTATCGCTGGTCGCCGGACGATGACGAGAACCCGCGCATGGACACCTATTTCGTCGACATGGACGATTGTGGGCCGATGGTGCTCGACGCGCTGCTCTGGATCAAGAACAAGATCGACCCGACGCTGACCTTGCGCCGCTCCTGCCGCGAAGGCATTTGCGGCTCCTGCGCCATGAACATCGACGGCTCGAACACGCTCGCCTGCACCAAGGGCTGCGACGACGTTTCAGGGGCGATCAAGGTCTATCCGCTGCCGCATATGCCCGTGATCAAGGACCTAGTGCCCGACCTCACCAATTTCTACGCCCAGCATGCCTCGATCGAGCCATGGCTGAAGACGGTGTCGCCAACGCCGGCCAAGGAATGGCTGCAGAGCCACGAGGACCGCGAGAAGCTCGACGGGCTCTACGAATGCATCCTGTGCGCCTGCTGCTCGACCTCGTGCCCGAGCTACTGGTGGAACGGCGACCGCTATCTCGGCCCGGCGACGCTGCTGCAGGCCTATCGCTGGCTGATCGACAGCCGCGACGAGGCCAAGGGAGAACGCCTCGACAATCTGGAAGACCCGTTCCGGCTCTATCGCTGCCACACCATCATGAACTGCGCGCAGACCTGTCCCAAGGGGCTGAACCCCGCGAAGGCGATCGCCGAGATCAAGAAGATGATGGTGGAGCGGCGCGTCTGACGGGGATCGTTTTTCTCTTCTGTGCGCCTTCGGCGACACGGCTGCCGAGATCAAGAAGATGATGGTGGAGAACGGTCTGAAGCCGACGTTACCCGCTGATTTCTCCCTGGACGCCGTCGCAGCAATTCGGGCACGACTCGATCTGGTGCGAGCGCAAGGTGTAAGAATCCTGTTCGCCATCGAAAGTGGCAGTCGCGCCTGGGGGTTTCCGTCGCCCGACAGCGACTATGATTGCCGTTTTGTCTATATCAGGCCGATCTCGGATCATCTGGTCCTGCAGCAGCCGCGCGACGTGATCGAATTCCCGATTGAAGGCGAGATCGATGCCGGTGGCTGGGATCTGCGCAAGGCCTTGCTTCTGGCGCTCGGCGGCAATGCGGTCATCGTCGAATGGACGAAGTCGGCTATCGTCTATGAAGAAGTCGCGGGATTTCGCGCGCGCCTTCTCGACCTGCTGGCCGAGATCGTCGATCCGGGAAAGGTATCGCACCACTATCTCGGCCTGGCGCGCTCGCACGTCGCCAAGATCGGCAGTTTTTCCGGCGAAGTGAAGCTGAAGAAGCTGCTCTACCTGATCCGCCCGCTGGTGGCTCTCGACTGGATGGAACAGCGCCGCTTCGCCAGCCTGCCGCCGATGAACCTTGGCGAATGCCTTGACGAGACGGACGTGCCGGCTCCTGCGAGCGAGGAAATCCGTCGCCTGATCGAGCGGAAAAGCCAGACGCGGGAGATGGGGTCCGGTCCCATCCCAATCGCAATCGCACGCTATCTCGAAGCGCGCTATGGTCACCATCACATGAACCTTGCCGCCATGGTCAGGGACGAAGCCCGCCAGGCGCGCACACAGGCACTTGCAATCGATTTTTACCGCCGGGAGGCTGAACTTCAATGAGCGATGACCTTCCCATCCTCTCTCCCGTCGAAGCGCGGGTGCTCGGTTGCCTGATCGAGAAGAAGGAGCTGACGCCGGACGTCTATCCGCTGACGCTCAACGCGGCACTTGCCGCGGCCAACCAGAAGACGGCGCGCGAGCCTGTCATGGCGCTGGAGCAGACGGAGGTGCACCGGGCCCTGAAGCTGCTCGAGCAGAAGGGACTCGTGCGGCAGATGTTCGGCTCGCGCGTGGAGCGCTATGAGCATCAGATGGCGCAGCGCTTCTCGCTGACCACGCCGCAGACCGCGTTGCTCGGCCTGCTCCTGCTGCGCGGACCGCAGACGGCGCATGAACTGCTGGCGCGCGCCGAGCGCTTGGCGCGGTTTGCGTCGATCGAAGACCTGCGCGCAGAACTCGACATGCTGATCGGCCGCCGGCCGCCGCTGGTCCAGGAAATCCCGCGCGGGCCAGGCCAGCGCGAAGACCGCTATGTGCATCTGCTTTCTGGACCTGTGGACGTTGCAGCTCTATCGGCGCAACGGAGTGCGCCGGCTATGCCTGCCTCCGACCTGGAAGCGCGGTTGGACGCGCTGGAACAGGAAGTTGCGGCCCTACGCGCCCGGCTTGATGCGCTGGGCGGTTGAGGCCGCCAATCTGGGACGTCGGCGGGCCAGCGCCCCCCTCTGTCCTGCCGGACATCTTCCCCACTAGGGGAGAGATTGGATGCCACGACCGCTTTCGCCAATGCCAAACGTCGGCTCTGGGGTCAGTGTCTGGCATTTCAGGCCAAGCTCATCAGCCAAGCCTGGCGTCGAGCGAAACCTTGATGGCGCCGAGCGCCTGGGAGACCGGGCATTCGGCCTTGGCCTTTTCGGCCAATTCCTTGAATTTCGCCGCATCGATGCCGGGCACCTTGCCGACCAGCGTGATCGCGCTGCCGGTGATGCCGGTGCCGGGAACCAGCGTCACAACGGCCTTGGCGTCGAGCTCGGCTGCGGGGGTGCCGTTCTCGGCCAGGAAATGCGAGAGCTGCATGGCGTAGCAGCCGGCATGGGCAGCAGCGATCAGTTCTTCCGGATTGGTTCCGGATTTGCCGCTTTCGTCCTCGAAGCGCGCCTTGAACGAATAGGGCGTACCCTTCAGGGTTCCGCTCTGGGTGTCGAGCGTGCCCTTGCCCTCTTTCAAATTGCCTTTCCAGACGGCGTTTGCGGTGCGGTCCATGGAGTCCTCCTGGGTTGTCGTGAACTTGTCCTGGGTGAGCCAGCGTCAGGCCAACTATAGCGCGGGCGGGCGCGAAGACCACTGCGCTGTTTGGACCACCGCAGGATGACGGCCTCTTTCTTCCGGGAAAAAACAAGCGCGCAAAAATGTCGGCTTCCATCCGGTCCGGCCGTCCTGCGGGCGGCCACGGGTTTTGTGGTCGGATGGAGGTTCACATGGACAATCTGTTTTTCGTGCTGTGGAAGAGGCCGGGCCGTAGGCTGGAGCGACAGGAAGACTTCTGGCTGGACCCGCCGGCGTCCGGCTTCGGCAGATTGCTGGCGGCGGTTGCCATCATCGCGGTCGCGGCATGCCTTCTCGACCATGCGGCGGCGGTCGCGGGCAAGGCTGACACGGTTGTCGCCGCATCCTATGGTTTGTCACAGGAAGGGAGCTTGAAATGAAATATGTCTGCCTGGTCTATGGTGAGGAAAAAGATCTTTACGCGCTGACCTCCGAGGGTGCCGCCAAGCTCGACGCGGATTCGCTGGCCTATGACAGGTCATTGGATCAGCAAGGCAAGCTGATCATCGCGCAGGCGCTGCAATCGGTAAAGACAGCCAAGAGCGTGCGTCGGCGCAAGGGCAAGAGACTTGTCACCGACGGCCCGTTCGCCGAAACCAAGGAGCAGTTGCTCGGTTTCGTCATGATCGAAGCGAAGGATCTCGACGAGGCGCTGGACATCGCCGGCGAGATTCCGCTGGCCGAAATCGGTTCCATCGAGGTGCGCGCGATCTACAAAGTGCCGGGGTCATAATTCCCTGTCATGCGTTGCGGTCTCTTGGAAACCGAGGGCGGTCGAGTGAGCGTCCCCTTTTCCCGGCCTCAACTCTTGCGTGTTGAAGCGAGCCACGAGTTCTCCTATCGTCGCCCAGGACTTTGGGGGATCTGGACATGCCTTTCCTGATTGCTGTCCTTGGCGTGCTCGGAGCGGCGGCGCTTTGGTGGTACCGCATGAAGGCCATGAACGACGCCGCGCGCGAGGTCGCCGACGTCGTCGGGCGCGTGCAAGGCAACATCAGGCGCAAGAAGCTGCGCAAGCAGGCCGCACTGTCGCCGCTGACGGTGATCGACGATCCGGTGGTGGCCGCCGCGACGCTGATCACCGCGATGGTTTCGGAAGGTGGCCCGGTTCTGCCGCAGCGCGAGGCCGTCATTCGGGAGGTGATTTCGCAGATCGCGGACGGCCAGAAGAAGACCGACGAGGCAGTTGTCTATGCCAAGTGGGCTGCCTCGCAGATAGATGACACCACCATCGTCATCGACAAGTTGGCGCCCTTCTTGCGCGAACGCCTCGACCCGAACGAACGGGACGATCTGCTGCAGATGCTGAACCGGGTGGCCCAGAGCGGAGAGCAGCGCCTGAAGATTGCGGATCAGCGCATGCTACGACTGCGCCAGAAGCTCGGCTTCGAGGTCAACTAATCCGCGACGGGCGATCAGATCGCCTCGCCCTTCAGCAGTCGCGGCGTGCCGGCCGAAAGCCCCGACGCCTGGCGGATGAAGAACTCCTTCAGCCGTGGCATTCGTTCGACGAGGCCGAGGCCGATGTCGCGGACGGTGCGCAGCGGGGTGATATCGTTGGAAAACAGCCGGTTCAGCACATCGGTCGTGATGCCCATCTGCACCGTGTCGAAACGGCGCCATTGCTGGTAGCGCTCCAGCACGTCGAGCGCGCCGATGTCCTGGCCGAGCCGGTCGGCCTCGACGATCACCTCGGCAAGTGCGGCCACATCCTTGAAGCCGAGATTGAGGCCCTGGCCGGCGATCGGATGGATGCCATGGGCGGCATCGCCGGCAAGCGCGATGCGCGGTGCGACGAAGGCGCGCGCGATGGTCAGGCCGAGCGGCCAGGCGCGCGGCTTGTCGGCAACGCGAATCTCGCCGAGCTTCAGGCCAAAACGCTGTTCGAGTTCATGTTCGAAGACGAGATCGTCGCCTTCCACGAGCGCTTTCGCATCTTCCGCCCGTTCGACCCAGACGATCGACGAGCGGTTGGTACCGTCCTCGTCGGGTTTCAGCGGCAGCGTGGCGAAGGGGCCGGCTGGAAGGAAATGTTCTTCGGCGCGGCCATTGTGCGGGCGTTCATGCACCACGGTGCAGACGATGCCGGACTGGCCGTATTCCCACTTGACCGTCTTGATGCCGGCCATGTCGCGCAGTTTCGAATTGACACCGTCGGCGGCAACCAACAGCCGCGCCGCCAACGTGGCGCCGTCGGCAAGATGCACCGTGATGCCGGCGCCATTGGTCTCAAAACCTTGCACCGCCACCCCTTCGATGATGTCGATGCCGAGCTTTTCGGCCTTGGACCGCAGGGCGCCGTTCAACGCCCTGTTGGCGACCATGTGCGCGAAGGGTTCGCCCGGCGCCACTTCGCCGCCGAAGGTCAGGAAGATCGGGCGCACCGGATCGGCGCTGCGTGAATCGGTGATGATCATCTCGGTGATCGCCTGCGCCCGCGGCGCGATCTCGGCCCAGACGCCGAGCTGGTCGAGCATGCGGCAGGCCGCCGCGGCGATGGCCGAGGCGCGGCCATCCTTTTGCCAGGAACCGGCGGGCGCCGCGTCGACCAGCGCCACGGTGAGGCCCGGGCGGGCCTGCTTCAGCGAGACCGCGGCGGCCAGCCCGACATAGCCGGCGCCGGCGACGAGGACATCGAGCCCGGCCCTTGTCTTGGCGTCCGCCTTGCGTTCCATTGTCTTGGCTCCTTGCGCGCCCACCGGGGCCTGCGCCCTTGACGGCTCGTTCTTCCTGTCGGAAACCGCCATAGCAATTTTGCGGCGAGGTCACAAAACATGACGGCGGCGATCGACGAGCTTCTGCGCATTCTCGACCTCGAGAGGCTGGAACACAATCTGTATCGTGGTCGCAGCCCCCAGGTGGAGTGGCAGCGCGTGTTCGGCGGCCAGACCATCGCCCAGGCGCTGGTGGCTGCGCAGCGAACGGTGGAGCCGGACCGTTTCGTGCATTCGCTGCACGGCTATTTCATGCGCCCGGGCGACATCAAGGTGCCGATCATCTACGAGGTCGACCGCATCCGAGACGGCGGCTCCTTCACCACGCGGCGCGTGCTGGCGATCCAGCACGGACAGGCGATCTTTTCGCTGGAGGCTTCGTTCCAGGTCGACGAGAAGGGGCTCGAGCACCAGTTCGCGCTCCCCGACGACGTGCCGCCGCCGGAAGGGCTGAAGACGCAGCGCGAGCTGCTCGAAACGGCCGACCGGGTGCCGGAGGCGGTGCGCCGCTTCTGGGCCCGCGAACGGCCGCTGGAACTGCGGCCCGTCAATCTCCAGCACTATGAGAGCCGCGACAAGCTGCCGCCCCGGCAGAATGTTTGGATCCGCCTTGCCGGCCCCGTTCCCGACGATCGCGCGCTGCAGTCGGTGCTGCTCGCCTATCTCTCCGACATGACGCTGCTCGACACCTCGACCTTCGCGCATGGGCGCGGCCTGTTCGATCCAGACATCCAGGCCGCCAGCCTCGACCATTCGATGTGGTTCCACCGGCCGCATCCGCTCGACGGCTGGCTGCTCTATGCGCAGGACAGTCCCTCGAGTTCGGGATCGCGCGGTTTCAGCCGTGGCACGCTCTATGCCCGTGACGGCACGCTGATCGCCTCGATGGCACAGGAAGGCCTCATCCGGCTCAAGCGTTGAGCATCGCGAGTCTTGTTTGAGCAAGATTCTTTCCGAAAGCCGGTTCCATATTTTGTGGTCATGCTCAAAGCCGGCAAAGTAGGCAATTTCGTAAAAATGCCTATTTTTTGAGCACATGGTGCGGCGCAGACGCAGGCACCTGTCGGCGCTGGTCGCTTCATTCCCTTTGTTTACAATAGGTTAACACCCTGCTTCGGCACTTGGCACGGAGCTTGAATCCTTGGGGGCACTCTCCGGGCTCTTTGGGATCGGTGAAGGTGTGCAAACGCGGGGGACCGCAACAGCAAAGGGTGAAACCTTATGAAAATCGTGATGGCAATCATCAAGCCGTTCAAGCTGGACGAGGTGCGCGAGGCGCTCACCGCCGTCGGCATCCAGGGCCTGACCGTCACCGAAGTCAAAGGCTACGGGCGTCAGAAGGGACATACGGAAATCTATCGCGGGGCGGAATACGCGGTCTCCTTCCTGCCGAAGATCAAGATCGAAGTCGCGGTCGCGGCGGACATGGTCGACAAGGCCGTCGAAGCCATCACCGCCGCGGCCAAGACCGGCCAGATCGGCGACGGCAAGATCTTCGTCTTCGGCATCGACCAGGCGGTGCGCATCCGTACCGGCGAAACAGACACCGACGCGCTCTGAGCGGCGAACACGTATTCCAATGGAGAGTTCAATGAATATTCCTTCCACCTTGAAGACGACGGGAAGGGCGGCCCTTCTGGGCTCGCTCGCTCTCGCAGCATTGGGCAGCGTCGCCGCCTTCGCGCAGGAAGCCGCACCCGCTGCCGCGGCTGCCGCGCCGGCTGCCACTCCGGCCCCGGTGCTCGACACCGGCAACACCGCCTGGATGCTGACCTCGACGGCGCTGGTGCTGATGATGACCATCCCGGGCCTGGCGCTGTTCTACGGCGGCATGGTGCGCAAGAAGAACGTGCTCGCCACCATCATGCAGAGCTTCGCCATCACCTGCCTGGTGACGGTGCTGTGGTTCATGTTCGGCTATTCGCTGGCCTTTTCCGACGGCGGTGGCATGAATGCCTATCTCGGCGGCGCCTCGAAATTCTTCCACCACGGCATCACCACCGCCAGCCTGTGGTTGCCGGGTGTGGCAAACATCCCTGAATTCGTCTTCTCGATGTTCCAGATGACCTTCGCCATCATTACACCGGCGCTGATTGCAGGCGCCTTCGCCGAACGCTTCAAGTTCTCGGCACTGCTGATCTTCATGGCGCTGTGGCTGCTGATCGTCTACGTGCCGATCGCGCATTGGGTCTGGGGTGGCGGCTTCCTCGGTACGGCCGGCGTTCTCGACTTCGCCGGCGGCACGGTCGTCCACATCAATGCCGGTGTCGCGGGCCTCGTCTGCGCGCTGGTGCTTGGCAAGCGCGAAGGCTACGGCACCACCAACATGGCGCCACACAACCTTGTCTATTCGGTCATCGGCGCATCGCTGCTGTGGGTCGGCTGGTTCGGCTTCAACGCCGGTTCGGAACTGGCGGCCGACGGCCTTGCCGGTGCCGCCATGCTCAACACCCAGGTTGCCACAGCCGCCGCGGCACTGGCCTGGATGTTCGCCGAATGGATCATCGCCAAGAAGCCTTCCGTGCTCGGCATCATCTCGGGCGCCGTCGCCGGCCTCGTCGCGGTGACACCGGCTTCCGGTTTCGTCAACCCGACCGGAGCCTTCATCGTCGGCATCGTCGCCGGCGTCGTCTGTTACCTCTCGGCGGTCAAGGTGAAGCACATGTTCGGCTATGACGACTCGCTCGATGCCTTCGGCGTGCATGGCGTCGGCGGTGTGGTCGGCGCCCTGCTGACCGGCGTGCTTGCCGACCCGGCGATCAACAGCCTCTCGTCGGGCGCTTCGCTCGGCAAGCAGATCTACGGTGTCGCCGTCACCATTGTTTGGACGGCGGTTGCCACCTTCGTCATCCTCTATGTCGTCAAGGCGCTGGTCGGCCTGCGTCCGTCGACCCAGGAAGAGGTCGAAGGCCTCGACATCTCTCAGCATGGCGAAGTGGTGCCGTAAGGCATCCTTGCCAAGGGACCGGCGGAACCCTCCTCCCGCCGGTCCCATATCTCCCACGCAATTCCGGACGGAAAACCGCCAAGGCACTTTCCTGGAATTGCTTTGAAAAGCATCCCGTCGTGACGTCCTCCAAAGGGCCTCACGCCTTGAGGCCCGGATCGCTCCGGGCCTCTTTTTTTGGAAATTCGTTCTGGTGAAGATCAACTTCGCGCAATCACGTTCGCGTGAAAAAAATTCTCGAGGAAACATCGACCGCCCTGTCTCCGAACTGTGGAGGCGACCGTCGGTGTGACGCTCGCGTTTTTGAACACAGGGAAGGAATTTTCACATGAACCTCAAGAATATCTGCCTCGGGGCACTCGCGCTTTCCATGGTCAGCGGCTTTGCATTTGCCGGCGCATTGGACGAGCCGGACAACATGGCGCCGTTCTTCACCGATTCCAGTATGAAAACCATGAAACCGATGGCGGAATTCAAGGCTGCCTTTATGGCCATGCCGAAGGAGAAGCAGGACGCCATGATGAAGGAATGCCAGGATGCGGCGATGAGCAAGCCGCACGCCGAGTTCTGCGCCAATGTGAAGATGCTCGGCGGCGCCGCCAAGTAACACGCTGCCTGACCCAACGAATGGATGGCGGGCCTGGGCGCCCGCCATTTTTATGTGGTGCGAGCACTGGCAGGTCTCGACGTCAAAAGGACGGTCGCCGGCAGACTTATAGTTAATGCGCCCTTAACCTTCCCACGCCTAGTCTGGCATCCGAATCTGCCGGAGTGCGTCATGTGCTCGGGCCAGGCAATCACTGACGGGGAAGAGCATGCGTTCAGGGGCTTCAGCACCGCTCGCGCTGACCGATACGGGGCACGGCATCCAGGCATTCGCGCGGCGCCAGGTCGGCCGTCTGGTCGGCGCCGGCCTGTTCGTGTTCACCGCCTTCGCCGTCGCAAGCCTCGCGACCTGGAATGTCGCCGACCCGAGCTTCTCGCACGCCACCGCCAACATCGTCACCAACGCCATGGGTTATGCCGGCGCGGTCTTCTCCGACCTCGCCATGCAGTTCTTCGGCCTTGCCGCGGTCGCCGCGCTGGTTCCGGCCGTCGTCTGGGGCTATCTCCTGTTTTCGGCGCGGGGCGTCGACAGGCTGCCCAAGCGCGGGCTGTTCTGGTTCGGTTTCGCGCTGCTCGCAGCCGCGATCGCGGGCTGCATCGTTCCGCCCAAGACCTGGCCGCTGCCCACCGGCCTCGGCGGCGTCTTCGGCGACATGGTGCTCAAGATTCCCGGCGTCCTCATCGGCGGCTATCCGACCGGGCTGATCGCCAGCGTGCTCGCCATATTGCTGGCTGCACCCGCGCTCTGGCTGTTCGCCTATGGCGCGGCGCTGATCGGGCGCAAGAACGGCTTCGCCGTGATGGAAGAACCGGCCGCCGCCGACCTGCGCGAGGACGAGCTCCTGTTCGACAATGACGAGGACGAGGGCGACGAGGGCATGCTGGCGCTCGGCGCAATTACACATTGGTGGCTTTCGTTCCGCGCCTGGATGCATCGCCGCGCGGTGCGTCGCAGGCAGGAGCGCGACGAGTTCGAACCGGAGATGGAGCCGCGCGCCAGCGCCTGGCGCCGTGCCGCCGAACGGGTCGAGTCGGCCGAGTTCGCCGAATCCCGCATGAGCCAGGACGGCCGCGCCCGTGTCGAACCGGAATTCTTCGCCGCCATGGTCAACGACCGCGGTGTTTCCGTCGATCCGGCCGACGACGATGTCTTCGGCCGTGACGACGATGACATGGATTTCGACGACGAGCCGGTCGCGCAGCGGCGGACCCCCGCGGCCAAGGTCCAGCAGTTCCGTTCCGATGCCGCCACCCGGGTCGAGGCGCCTGCGGCGCGACCCGTGCCGGGCGCCCGCGTCCAGCGCGAGGCGCAGACCTCGCTGATCGGCTCGGACACGTTCGAAATGCCGTCGCTGCATTTCCTGTCCGAACCGAAGAACGTCGCGCGCGACCCAAGTCTTTCCAAGGACGCGCTGGAACAGAACGCGCGCCTGCTCGAAGGCGTGCTGGAGGATTTCGGGGTCAAGGGCGAGATCATCGCCGTTCGCCCGGGTCCGGTCGTCACCCTTTACGAGCTCGAACCCGCGCCGGGCATCAAGTCGTCACGGGTCATCGGCCTCTCCGACGACATCGCCCGCTCGATGAGCGCGATTGCCTGCCGCGTCGCCGTCGTACCCGGCCGCAACGCCATCGGCATCGAATTGCCAAACGCCAAGCGCGAGACGGTTTACCTCAGAGAGATCATGGCCAGCCGCGACTTCGAGACGACCAAGGCCAAGCTGGCGCTGGCGCTGGGCAAGACCATCAATGGCGAGGCCGTCATCGTCGACATCGCCAAGATGCCGCATGTGCTGGTCGCCGGCACCACCGGTTCGGGCAAGTCGGTCGCCATCAACACCATGATCCTGTCGCTGCTATACCGGCTGACGCCGCAGGAATGCCGGCTGATCATGATCGACCCGAAGATGCTCGAACTCTCCGTCTATGACGGCATCCCGCATCTCTTGACGCCGGTCGTCACCGACCCGAAGAAGGCGGTGGTGGCGCTGAAATGGACCGTGCGCGAGATGGAGGACCGCTACCGCAAGATGTCCAAGGTCGGCGTGCGCAACATCGACGGTTTCAACGCGCGCGTGCAACAGGCCGAGAAGAAGGGCGAAAAGATCTCGCGCACCGTGCAGACCGGCTTCGACCGCCAGACCGGCGAGGCGATCTACGAGACCGAGAATCTCGATCTCGAGCCGATGCCCTATATCGTCGTCATCATCGACGAAATGGCAGACCTGATGATGGTCGCCGGCAAGGACATCGAAGGCGCCGTCCAGCGCCTGGCGCAGATGGCGCGTGCCGCCGGCATCCATGTCATCATGGCGACGCAACGTCCTTCGGTCGACGTCATCACGGGCACCATCAAGGCCAATTTCCCGACCCGCATCTCCTTCCAGGTGACGTCCAAGATCGACAGCCGCACCATTTTGGGCGAGCAGGGCGCCGAGCAACTGCTCGGCATGGGCGACATGCTCTACATGGCCGGCGGCGGCCGCATCCAGCGCGTGCACGGGCCGTTCGTCTCCGACGACGAGGTCGAGAAGATCGTCGGGCACCTGAAGCTGCAGGGCGTGCCGGAATATCTCGACGCCATTACCGAGGATGACGGCGAGGACGACGACGAGCCGTCCGGCAAGGGCGGTTCCGGTGGCGGAGGCGGTGGCAATTTCGAGGATTCCGACGATCCCTACGATCAGGCGGTCTCAGTGGTGCTGCGCGATGGCAAGGCCTCGACCAGCTACATCCAGCGGCGTCTGGGCATCGGCTATAACAGGGCCGCCTCGATCATCGAGAAGATGGAAAAGGAAGGCATTGTCGGCCCGGCCAACCATGCCGGAAAACGCGAAATCCTGGTGCCGACCGAAGACGACAAATTCTGACGGATGGGGAGTTGCGGCAACTTTGAACCTTCTGGCGCGTTCAACCGGCTGAGCAGCCATCGCCTCGCCAAACTTCAGCCCAACTGGGGGTTCACGACAGCGACCAGATCAGGAATCAGACGAGAGTCACCGATATGAAAAACGATCTTTCAGCACTCAGCGATCTTGCCCCGACCCGCCGCCAGTTGCTTGGCCTCGGCCTGGTGTTCGCGGGTGCCGCCGCGCTCAACGTGGCGCCCGGATTCGAGCTGCTGGCCTCGGCGCAGGCGGCCGTGCCTGCGGCGGCGCAAAAGATCGCCGACCATTTCTCAGCGGTCAAATCGATGAGCGGCGAATTCGTCCAGTTCGGCCCCAAGGGCGAGCAGACCGGCGGCAAATTCTTCCTGGAACGGCCGGGCAAGATCCGCTTCAACTACGACGGGGCTTCGGATTTCCGGGTGATTTCCGACGGCAGGTCGGTTGTCATCCTCAACAAGAAGCTGAACACGTCGGACCTCTATCCGCTGTCGAAGACGCCGCTGAAGCTGCTGCTCGACGACCGGATCGACCTCTCCGGCGACCGCGTCAAGAGTGTCAAGGAAGAAGACGACCTCACCACCATCCAGCTCTCCGACAAGTCGGTTTTCGGCAATGCGCGAATCACCATGATGTTCGACCCGAAAACCTATGATCTGCGGCAGTGGACGATTACCGACGCGCAGGGCAAGGACACGACGGTGATGATCTTCAACACCAAGGAAGGGGTCAGTTTCGCGCCCGACACCTTCGCCATCGACTATACGGCCAACCGCGAACTGAACACCAAGACACGGTAGTCTTCGTCACCTCGCTTGTTTTTCCGGCGTGTGGCTGGCAGTAGTTCGGCGATCTGTCGCCGGACCTTGCCGCATGCCCTTTTCCATCGCCACCTGGAACATCAACTCCGTGCGTTTGCGCATGCCGATCATCGAACGCCTGCTCGATGAGTACGCGCCCGATGTGCTCTGCCTGCAGGAAACCAAGGTCCCGGACGAGCTCTTCCCCGAAAAAGCCTTTCGCAAGGCCGGCTATCCCTACATCGCCTTCCATGGCCAGAAGGGCTATCACGGCGTGGCGACGGTGGCGCGGCGGCCGATCGAGGTGGTCGAGAAGCGCCGCTTCTGCGATATCGAGGACAGCCGGCATCTGTCGGTGACGGTGCGGGCCGGCGGCAAGGCGATCCTGCTGCACAATTTCTACGTTCCGGCGGGCGGCGACGAGCCGGATCCCGACATCAACAGGAAGTTCAGACACAAGCTCGATTTCGTCGCCGAGATGAACGCCATCCGGGCCGAGCATGGCGAGGTGTCGGCCTCGGTGCTGGTCGGAGACCTCAACATCGCGCCGCTGGAGCATGACGTCTGGTCGCACAAGCAATTGCTCAACGTGGTCAGCCACACGCCGGTCGAGACCGAGAACTTCGAGGCGATGCGGCTGGCCGGCGGCTGGGTCGACCTGATGCGGCTCAACGTGCCATCGGAACAGAAGCTCTATACCTGGTGGAGCTATCGGGCGCAGGATTGGGAGGCGTCCAATCGTGGCCGGCGGCTCGACCATGTCTGGTCGTCGCCAAACCTGGTGCCTGATTTTGCCGGCTACGAAATCCTGAGGGCGGCGCGCGGGTGGGACCGGCCGTCGGACCATGTGCCGGTGATCGCCAGGTTCGATCTGGATTAACAGATTCGTCGATAGAAAGGCGTTCTGTCGCGATCCTTCGCGCGCCCCTCTGTCCTGCCGGACATCTCCCCCACAAGGGGGGAGATTGGATGTTTCGAAGCTTTCGCCAATCGCTGATGTTGCAAGATCGAGCGGAGCGCCAAGGCCGCTGATCTCCCCCCTTGTGGGGGAGATGTCCGGCAGGACAGAGGGGGGCGCTGTCCCGCCAAAGCTTCGAGTTCTATCGCGCCGGCAGCTTCACCCCGAAAAGCGCGGCGCCAGTTCCTCGATACGGCGGATCATTTCGTGGAATTCCTCGGAGATGCGCTGGTGCAGTTTCACCGCCAGTTCCGGATACTCCTCCAGGATGCGCCGGAACATCTTGCGGCTCAGCCTTATCACTTCCGAGTCGATTTCGGCCGAGGCGCTGGTCAGCCGGTTGGTATCGGCGATCAGCGCCAGTTCGCTGAGCATCGTGCCGGGGCCGACTCTGCCGATCGGGATGCGCTCGCCATTCTGCTCGCGATAGAGCACGATACGCCCGCTGACCACGACATAGGCCGAGTCGGCCACGTCGTCCTCGCGATAAAGCTTGTGGTCCGCCTGCACGAGAGTGGTCTCGGCGCCGAAGGCGAGCAGGCGCAGCTGTTCCTGCGTGAAGCCTTCGAAAAGCCTCACGGCGGACAGGATGCGGATGTCGTCATCCAGCGCCATCTAGCTGTGTCCCCGAACGGTCAGTCCAATCCCTCCTCTGCGGTACGGCCCTGAATCCCCCTCCAACAGGATCGTACCCGAAAGCGGCCCCGTCCAGACCGCTCATTGGATAGTGAAATGTTTAAGGAACCAGCTTGTAGCCGCCGCTTTCTGTCACAAGAATTTCGGCATTGGAAGGATCGCGCTCGATCTTCTGGCGCAGACGGTAGACATGGGTTTCCAGCGTGTGCGTGGTGACGCCGGAATTGTATCCCCACACTTCCTCCAGCAGCACGTCACGCGTCACCACCTTCTGGTCGGCGCGATAGAGATACTTGATGATCGAGGCCTCCTTTTCCGTCAGCCGCACCTTGCCGCCGCGCGGGTCGATGAGCAGTTTCTGGCTGGGCTTGAAGGTGTAGGGGCCTACCGAGAAGGTCGCGTCCTCGCTCTGCTCGTGCTGGCGCAGCTGCGCCCGGATGCGGGCAAGCAGCACCGCGAAACGGAACGGCTTGGTCACATAGTCGTTGGCGCCGGCCTCGAGACCCAGAATCGTGTCCGAATCGGTGTCGTGGCCGGTCAGCATGATGATGGGCGCCTTGTAGCCGCCCTTGCGCAGGATCTTCACGGCTTCCCGGCCATCCATGTCGGGCAAGCCGACATCCATGATGAGTAGATCGATGAGCCCGCCGCGCGCCGCCGTGACGCCTTTTGCCGCAGTCGATTCCTGCAGCACGTCGAATTCCTCGTAGAGGGACAGTTGCTCGACCAGTGTGCCGCGCAGGTCGTCATCGTCGTCGACGATCAGGATGGTGCGTGAAGTCATGGATCAATCCGTTGTTTTGAAAAGTGAATTCAGTTGACCGCTGCGTATTTATGCGGAGGCTTGCCGGCACAATAGCCGATCACAGTGATTTGTTCCGTGGCACGATCATACAAGAAAAAACGCGATCGCAATGCAGCCGGCGCAATTTTGGCAAAACAGCTGCGCGTGCTGACCGTGCGGACGAGGCCCGGCCACCCAAGCCAGGGCTTGTTGCAGGCCGGCAAAACGGTGTTTGCGTGCGCGCTGGGACGCGGCGGCATCTCTTCCGGCAAGCGCGAGGGTGACGGCGCCACGCCGCTCGCTTCGATGCGCATCCTGGCGGGCTATTTTCGCGGGGATCAGTTTGCCGCCGGCCGCAGGACGCGGCTGGGGATGGCGCTGATCGGGCCTGATCTCGGCTGGTGCGAGGTATCTGACGACCGCAACTACAACAGGCCGGTCAAGATACCCTATGGCGCCAGCCATGAACGCATGCGGCGCGACGACAGGCTCTATGACGCCTGCCTGGTGCTCGACTGGAATATCGCGCCGCGCCGTCGCGGGCGCGGCAGCGCCATCTTCTTCCACCTGGCGCGTCCCGGCTTCACGCCGACGGAAGGTTGCGTGGCGGTCACCGCGCGCACGATGGCGCGGCTTTTGCCGCTGCTGTCGGACCGGACGGTGGTGAGGGTGGTGAGATAGGGGAATAGGGGAAGGCTTCAGTAGCAGACACGTTCAGGCTGCATCACCAATCCTACTCCCCTATTCCCTACTCCCCTACCCCTTCCTGTTCCTCTGCCAGCCGATGTCGAGAAGGCCCAGCCGGCCGGTCTCGCGATCCATGGCGCGGGCGATATCCTTGCGGTGGGCGCCGATATCGCGCAACTGGCGATCGGACAGGTCCTCGACGTTCTGGTGGCCAAGATTGACCGCGACCCTGGCCTGCCGCAGCCAGTCACGAACAGCCGACAGCCAGCTCGGCCGGGCGATATATGCAGGGTGGAGAACGATGTGAGACATGATGTGATCCGTATTCTCCGGACATCAAATCCGGTTTGATGGTGTTTTGATGCTGCAAATCATGCCGGATTGAAAAACAAATGGGAAACGAGTAGTTTTTTTCTCATCATCAAGTTTTATTTGAGGATTGAGGGCTCCCATGGATCACTTCGATCGGGCCGTGCGCTGATGGCAGCGCTCTTGCCGGGAACGCGGGCGCTCAGGACGCTGGAGGCGGCGGCCCGGCACCTCAATTTCACCCGAGCCGCCGACGAGCTGGGCCTGACACCTGCCGCCGTCAGCCACCAGATCAAGGAAATCGAGGATCAGCTCGGCATCGTGCTTTTCACCCGCACCAGCCGCACCATCCGGCTGACGGAGGCGGGCACGGTGCTGTACGAGGCGGCGACCGACACGCTCGATCTGCTTGGCCGGGCCGTGATGCGGGCGCGCAAGATGGCGCGCGGGACGGAATTCCTGAAGGTGACGCTGGACGCGCAGTTCGCGGCGAAATGGCTGATGCGGCGCGTCGAGAATTTCCGCCAACAGCGGCCGGGCATCGAACTCAGGTTCGACATCGCCTACGGCTTGCGCGATTTCGATCTCGACGACGTCGATATCGGCATCCGCTTCGGCGCCGGCAAATATCCAGGACTCTGCGCGCATCGCCTGTTCGACAACATCATCATTCCGGTGTGCAGCCCGGGCCTCCTGGCATCGGGGCCGCCCCTGCGCGAGCCGCGCGACCTGTTCAACCACACGCTTGCCCATATCGAATGGGCCCGCCAGGGCGTGACATGGCCAAACTGGCGCATGTGGATGGCGGCGGCCGGCATCAACGATTTCGACGACAGCCGCACCGTCGTCTTCGGCACGTCCACGGATGCTGTCCAGGCAGCGCTGGACGGCAATGCCGTCGCGCTCGCCGATCTCGCCATGGTGGCAAACGACCTGTCCGAGGGCCGGCTGGTGCGGCCCTTCGAGTTCAGCATCAGGGTTGCGCCGGAATTCGCCTATTTCCTGGTCTATCCCCAGGCCACGGGCGACGATCCCCGTATCGTCGCCTTCCGCGAATGGATCCTGGAGGAAGTTGCCAGGACGCGGACGACGGACAAGGTCTGATCTCTTGTCTCATGCAATTCCCTAGGGAAAGCGCTACGCGCTTTTCCCGGGAAAACCGCGACGCACTTTTCCTGGAATTGCTCTGCACTCAGGACCGGGCGTTGTGGCCGAAGATCATGCGTCGGTATTTCTTCACGTTCCATTTCAGCTTCTTGTACAGAAGCGGCTGCTTTTTGCCGGCGACGGAAGTCTGGAAAGCGCCGTTTTCGCTGCCTTGCTCGACAAGTGGTCGCTCGAACCACAGCATCTCAATGCCCAGTTTTTCGTCCATTTGCTCGATCTGGTGATCGATCACGGTGTATATCTTGTGCTGATCGATCCAGGCACAACGGGCTTCGGCGACCGGACGGGTGATGAGGTAGGAATCCGCGCACCTGGCATGGAGTGCCGGGTAGAGCCTCTGACCCCTGCGCAATTTCCAGCTCGGCGTGTAGTAGTTGCTGCCATTGCCGAGATAGATGACGGCTTTGCGCATCGGGCTGCCGAGTTCGGCCAGCCCTTGCCGAAATTTGGCGACGAAGTCGCGCGCGAGGAACACGTCATCCTCGAACACCAGGCAATAGGGCAGGTCGGTTTCGAGGAAATCGCGCCAGATCCCGACATGCTTCAGCGCCAGCGAGACCTGCGCCGGGTGGACAAAATCGGGAGCGACCAGTTCAGCACGAATCTCCGGGGTGATATCCGGCTGGTCCCAATCGGTGTAGAAGGTGACCGGCACGCCGCGCCGCTCGAACTCGCGCACGATATGCCGGCGCCGGTCGTCATAGCCTTTTTTGACATGACAGACCCGGCTGAACACCAGGTCGCGCGGAAAGGCGGATTCATCCGTCATCGTCAAATCGCTGTCTCAGCTCGCCGCGGCGCCGAACCAGCCGATCACCGCGCCGATGATCAGCAGCACGCCCAGCCAATGGCCGCCGTCGATGAGGGTCAGGTCCCAGCCGAAATTCTCGTAGCGATGGTTGACCGACAGGGTCGTGGCGATGAAACCCAGCCAGAGCACGAAACCGAAGATCAGCCCGGCCAGCCAGGTTGGCTCGCCTCCGGTCATCGCGCCGACGACCAGGGCCATGATGGTAGCCATCAGCAGCTCGGCGATGAAGGAGATGACGAAGGGCAGCGGCGATTTCTTCATCGTCGCCGGATCGAGCTTGACGGCCTTCAGCCAGGGCTTGCTCAACGCCATGTACCAGGCGGCACCGAACAGCCATGCGACGACGGCGGCGGCAACCACCGCGATCCAGTTCACTGCTGAAAAATCCATGAGCTTCCCCCTCCAGATGCGGTTTATGGAAGCGCCTATTCGGCGATGGCGTCAAGCAGCCGCCAGACGGTCGTACGCTTGACTTCGGCATCCTCGAGCGCCCTTGTCACCGGCACCTGGTAGACGCCAAGCGGCTCCAGCCCGGATCGCGGCAGATAGGACCGGCCGGGATCGCCGATCAGGATGTCGGCGCCACTCCGTTTGAGCGCCGAAAACCATGGCATAAGCCGGTCGGCGAAGGGTTTGTCGTAGAAGACGTCGCCAGCCAGGACCACGTCCCAACCCGCGTCGGTGCCGATACAGTCCGTGCCGTGGAATTCGATCCCGACGCCATTGGCCTCGCTGTTGAGCCGGATCGCGGTGGCGCAGAACGGGTCGATGTCGGCCGCCGTCACGTCCGCGGCACCGGCCTTGGCGGCGGCGATGGCGACGAGGCCGGAGCCCGAGGCGAAGTCGAGCACGCGCTTGCCCCGCACCGTTTCGGGATTGTCGATGACATGACGGGCGAGGCCCTGGCCGCCGGCCCAGGCGAAAGCCCAGAAAGGTGGCGGCAGGCCGATCTCGACCAGTTCGTCCTCGGTCCGCTGCCAAAGATCATGCGCTTCGTCGGCGAGGTGGAGAAGAATCTCAGGTACATGCGGCGGCGCCATCAGCGCCGTATTGTCGAGGATGAACTGCCTGGCGCTGTCGGGGGTGAGCGCCGTCACGGAGCAGGCGTCAGGCCGCCCATGCGGCAGACTTCCTTCCATTCGGCCGGGGTCACCGGCTGCACGGAAAGCCGTCCGAGCCGCACCAGCGCCATCTCGGCCAGTTTTGGGTTGGCCTTGACTTCTTCCAGCGTCGGCGGGTTCGGCATGTCCCTGACGGCGCGGATATCGACGCACTCCCAGCGCGGATCATCCGACGTGGTGTCGGGATGAGCGAGCGCGCAGACCTCGGCGATGCCGACCACGTTCAGCCCCTCGTTGGAATGGTAGAAGAAGCCGAGATCGCCGATCTGCATTGCCTTCATGTTGTTGCGGGCGGCGTAGTTGCGCACGCCGTCCCATTGCGTGCCTGCCTTGCCCTTGGCCTTCAACGCCTCGAAGGAGAAGACCGAGGGTTCGGATTTGAACAGCCAGTAGTTCATTTTCTCTCCTCCTTGCGGCCCAGTCGCCGGCGACCGGAAATTAACTAGCCGCCGGCTTGTTGAACGTCCAGTTCCACTGGCGGATTTCGACGCTTTCGAAAAGGCCGGCCTTGGCATAGGGGTCGGCGGCCGACAGAGCCTGCGCGCCCGCCAGATCGGGCGCCTCGACCACCACGAGGCTGCCATCGGACTTGCCGTCGGCGTCGAGGAACGGACCGGCGAAGGCCAATTTCTTGTCGCCGTTCAGCCCGTCGAGAAAGGCGACGTGCTCAGGCCGCGTGTCGAGGCGCACCTGCAGGCTCCCGGGCTTGTCCTTGCAAATCAGAGCAAACAGCATGGTCATTCTCCTCGGGTGGTTGGATCAGAGTGTGGGGATCAATCGTTGGTTTCGGTCTTCAGCGGCCGCGTCATCAGGGCCGTCACTGCCTGGCCGATGGTGATGGTGCCGTCCAGTATGGCGGCCACGGCGGCGATGATCGGCGCATCGATGTTGCGCTCGGCGGCGATGCGGGCGGCGATGGCCGCGGTCGGCACGCCCTCGGCCAGCGGTAGCCCGGAAAGCGCCTTGCCTTGCCCCAGCGCCAGCCCATAGGCGAAGTTGCGCGATTGCGTCGACGAGCAGGTAAGCAGCAGGTCGCCAAGGCCGGAAAGCCCCATCAGGGTCTCAGGCCTGGCGCCGAAGGCGGCACCGATGCGGCGCAATTCGACGAAGCCGCGCGTGACCATGGCGGCCTGGGCGCTGGCGCCGAGGCCGGCGCCGGTAACGGCACCGGCGGCGATGGCGAAGACGTTCTTCAAGGCGCCGCCGATTTCGACGCCGATCAGGTCGTCGCTCGAATAGCAGCGCAGGTTTTCAGCCGAAAAACGGGCGGCAAGGTTGGCCGCACGCGCCTCGTCGCCGGCGGCCACCACCACCGCCGTCGGCAGGCCGCGGGCGACATCGCTGGCGAAGCTCGGCCCGGACAGGGCGGCGACCGGGTTTTGCGGCAGGATTTCCGTAGCGATTGCCGACAGCAAGGCGCCGGTGTCGCGCTCGATCCCCTTGGCGCAGAGCACGAGCGGAATGCCGGCCGGCATATAATCTTTCGCGGCCGCCAGTGTCGCTCGCAACGCCTGCGCCGGCGTCACCGCCAGCACGCAATCGGCCCCAGTGAGCGCTGCCTCGATGTCGCTCGTCGCCGCGATGCCGGGCTCGATTGCGATGCCCGGGAGATAGCGCGGGTTCTCGCCACGACCGATCGAGGCCACGGTTTCAGGGTCGCGCGCGAACAGCCGTACCGAGTGGCCTGCGCGCAGCATGGCCAGCGCCAGGGCCGTGCCCCAGGCGCCACCGCCGAGCACGGCGACATGCCAACCGCTTTTGCCCAGGCCCTCGCTCTTCGTGGCTCGACCGGTCATGCCTTGGCTCCGCGCCGGCCCGAGCCGACCATTGGCGTCGAGACGCTGTCCAGCGGCCAGCGCGAGCGCGGCACGAAATCGAAACCGTTCTCCTGCGCCATGCCTTCGCGCAGCCGCTCGATGCCGGCCCAGGCAATCATCGCGGCATTGTCGGTACACAATTTCAGCGGCGGCGCGACGAAGGTGAAACCAGCCTCGGTGCAGAGTCGCTCCAGCGTCGCCTTGATGGCGCGGTTGGCGGCGACTCCGCCGGCGACGACCAGCGCCGGTTTCTTCGTGCCAGGGAATGTTTGGCTGAATCGTGCCAGCGCGCGCGAAACGCGGTCGGCGAGCGCATCGGCGACCGCCGCCTGGAACGAGGCGCAGATGTCGGCGACATCCTGGTCGCTCAAGGGCTCGATCGCGGTCGCCGCTTGGCGAACGGCGGTTTTCAAACCGGAGAAGGAGAAATCGGGCTGTGCCGAGCCTTTCATCGGCCGCGGGAAGGCAAAGCGAGAGGCATTGCCCGACAGCGCCGCCTTCTCGACGTTGGGACCGCCGGGATAGGGCAGGCCGAGCATCTTGGCCGTCTTGTCGAAGGCTTCGCCGAGCGCGTCGTCGATGGTTGTGGCCCAGCGCTGGTAGTCGCCGACGCCGCGCACGGCGAGAATCTGCGTGTGGCCGCCGGAAACCAGCAGCAAGAGATAGGGGAATTCCAGGCCGTCGGTCAGCCGCGCGGTCAAGGCGTGGCCTTCGAGGTGATTGACGGCGATCAGCGGCTTGCCGGCCGCGGCCGCGATCGCCTTGGCCGTCATCAGGCCGACGATCAGGCCGCCAACGAGGCCTGGCCCGGCAGTGGCGGCGATCGCGTCGATATCGGCAAGAGCCACGCCAGAATCGGCGAGCGCCGCCTCGACGATGCCGTCCAACGCCTCGACATGGGCGCGCGCGGCGATCTCGGGCACGACGCCGCCGAAGGCGGCATGCTCCTCGATCTGGGAGAGCACGATATTGGACAGGATTTTCGGCGCGGCGTCGCCCTCCAGCGCCACGACGCTGGCGGCAGTCTCGTCGCAACTCGTCTCGATGCCCAGAACGCGGATCAATTCGTCGCTATCCCAAGAGATTGTCTATGGGGCTATTCCCCATTAGGAAAAGGCCGGCAAGACCTCGACTTCGCTCGGGGGTTATCACGGACCGCGCGCCATGCAAACTTTGAAAATCGAAACACGGAAAATCGGAACGCGCGGCAGTCCGCTGGCGCTCGCCCAGGCGCATGAGACGCGTGTGCGGCTGATGAAGGCGCATGGCCTTCCCGAGCAGGCGTTCGAAGTGGTGCCCATCTCGACCAGCGGCGACCGTATCCAGGACCGGCCATTGTCGGAGGCCGGCGGCAAGGGCCTGTTCACCAAGGAAATCGAGGAAGCGCTGCTCGACGGGCGTATCGACATCGCCGTGCATTCGTCGAAGGACATGCCGACGGTGCTTCCCGATGGACTGGAGCTCTCCACTTTCCTGCCGCGCGAGGACGCGCGCGACGCTTTCATAGGCAAGGCGGTCAAGCGGATCGCCGATCTGCCGCATGGCGCCAAGGTCGGATCCTCATCGCTCCGCCGCCAGGCGCTGATCCGCCGGATGCGGCCGGATTTCGAGGTGGTGATGTTCCGCGGCAATGTGCAGACGAGGCTGCGCAAGCTGGATGAAGGCATCGCCGAGGGTACCATCCTCGCCCATGCAGGGCTGAAGCGGCTCGGGCTCGAAGGCGTAATCACCGACCTGATGCCGCTGGAGGATTTTCCACCGGCGCCGGGACAAGGCGCGATCGGCATCGAGACGCGGGTCGGCGACCGTGAAATCGAGAACATGCTTGCGGCGATCCATCATGTGCCGACGGGCCAGGCCTTGGCCTGCGAGCGCGCGTTTCTCGCCGCGCTCGACGGTTCGTGCCGCACACCGATCGCCGGCCATGCGACCGTATCGGGCGGCAAACTGTCCTTTGCCGGACTGATCATCTCGCCCGACGGCACGGAATGGCATGACGTCCGGCTGGAAGGCGAGGCCGCGGACGCGGCGGAAATAGGCGCGAACGCCGCGCGGACAGTTCGCGCCAGGGCCGGCGAAAAGTTCTTCGACGGCTGGCTCTGAAAATGCTCCGCGTCCTGGTCACCAGACCGGAGCCCGGTGCGTCGCGCACGGCGCGAAAGCTGGAAGAGATGGGTTTCGAGCCTCTTCTCCTGCCATTGACGGAGACGATGGTACTGCCGGTCGATGCCAAGGCGGTTCCGGACGACGTGGCGGCCGTCGCCATCACCAGCGCCAATGCCGTGCGCCATGCCCCGAGAGATCTGATAGCGGCGCTTTCCAACCTGCCTTGCCATGCTGTCGGCAACAGGACCGCCGCGGCCGCGCGTAAAGCCGGCTTTCTCTCGGTCGTCGAGGGGCCCGGCGATGCCGAGGCGCTGGCCGACCGCATGGCGATCGCGTTTTCCGGTAAAACGATCGTTTACCTCTGTGGGCGCGTGCGGTTTCCCGCCTTCGAACAGAAGCTGGAAGCAGCTCATGTCGGGGTCCATGCCGTCGAGACTTACGACACGCTTGCGGTAAGCCATTCGGACGAAGCGATCCTTTCGCTGATATCAGGCCAAGCCGTCGACGTGGTGCTGCTCTATTCGGCCAAGGCGGCTGCCGCGATGCGGGTCCTGACCAGCCGGCCTGCCCTGCAAAAGGCCTTTGAAGAGACACGGTTTTTTGTCCTTTCCGCGCGCATCGCCGCCGCCTTCGGCGGCAGCGCCGGCAAGGCAATCCGCGTCGCCGCACGACCCGACGAGGAGGCGCTGCTGGCACTTTTGCGGGAACGGCCCTGACCCGCGTCATCACACCGCCCCTTTTCACCGCTTGGTGATGTGCTAGACCCTTCTGAACCATCACGCGCCGCCCGGCGTTGAGACGAAGCGAATTTTGCGGAGCCCATGCATGGTCAAGACGCCGAAGATGCGACACTCGAAGAGCCGCCGCGAGCCGGTGACCATCGATCTCGATCCGGGCGCCGTCTCACGCGTCGTCGACGAGGATGCCGCCAAGGATACCGCCCAGACCGACGAGGCGAAGGCCGAGGAAGCTGCGAACGCCTCGCAGCCGGAGGCTCCGGAAGAGCCGGTGCATGCCGATCAGACCGACCTCGAACCCTGGGAGCATGACGATGCCGCCGCGGGGCAGGTCGGGACAGATGCGCCTGAGGCCAAATCCACTGAGCCGGAAATGCCTTATCCCGGTTCGGATACACCCCCCAACCGCGCCACGGCTTCCGACTACAATTTTGAGGATGCGACCGCCAAAACCGCCGAGACCAAGGCGGCTGCCGGAAAAACCGACGCGAGGAGCGAACCGATGACAGCACAGCCGAAGCGGGGCGGCCTCAACGGCATCGCCGCCGGCATCATCGGCGGCGTCATCGCGCTGGTCGGCGCCGGTGGCCTGCAATTTGCCGGCCTGCTCGGCGCGCCGGGCTCCGCTCCCGGCGCCTCGCTCGATGGCGTCAATGGCGAGATCGCCTCGCTGAAGAGCGAAATCGCGGACATGAGGGAAGCCGGCAACAACAATGGCGCATCGGCCAAGGTAGATGGCCTGTCGTCGGCGCTCGACCAGGTCAAGAGCGATGTCGCGGCGCTGAAATCGGCGGTCGAAAAGGGCGGCGCCGGCGACAATGCCGGGCTCGCCGCACTGGGAGACAAGGTCAAGCAGATCGAAACCACGGTGGCGGCCCTCGGCAAGGCCGGCAGCGCGGCGCCCGTCGATCTCGGGCCGCTCAACGAAAAAATGGCGGCTCTCGATGCGCTGGTGAAGTCGACAGGCGAGGCAGCGAAGGCGCAGGAGGGCCGTCTCTCCGCGCTGGAGCAGTCGGTGTCGCAGCTTTCCGGCAAGGTCGATGCGCAGGCTTCGCAGCCGAAGATCGCGCTCGCCATTGCGGCTTCGGCGCTGAAGTCCGCGCTCGACCGTGGCGCGCCGTTTTCGGCCGAACTCGATACGCTGGCCGCGATTTCGCCTGATGCGCCACAGCTGGCGACATTGCGCCCCTACGCCGAAAAGGGCGTGCCGACCCGCACCGAGATTGCCTCGCAGATGGATGCCGCCGCGAACGCCATGGTGGCAGCGGCCACGCCGGACGACCAGAATGCCGGCTTCCTGCAGAACCTGATGTCGAGCGCCGAATCGCTGGTCAAGGTCCGGCCGATCGGCGCCGTCGAAGGCACTGGGGCACCAGAAACCGTGGCGCGCATGGAGGTTGCGGTCACTCAGGGCGACTATGCCAAGGCGCTCAGCGAATATGACAAGCTGCCGCAAGCCGTGAAGGCCGCGGGCGCCGACTTTGCCGGCAAACTGAAGGCACGCATCGAGGTCGAAACCCAGGTCGACGCGTTGATCTCCGGCGCTATGAAGGCATGAGGACAACACGATGATCCGCCTGCTCGCCTTCCTCATCGTCGTCTTCGCGCTCGGGCTGGGCTTTGCCTGGCTGGCCGACCGGCCCGGCGACATGGTCGTCACCTTCAATGGCTACCAGTACCAAGTCAGCCTGATGGTGGCGGCGGTGGCCGTCGTCGCCGTCGTCGCGGCGGTGATGATCGTCTGGTGGCTCATCAAGTCGCTGTGGAACAGCCCCTACACCATCTCGCGCTATTTCCGCGTGCGGCGCCGCGACCGTGGCTATCAGGCACTGTCGACCGGCATGATCGCCGCCGGCGCCGGCGACGGGGCGCTCGCCCGCAAGAAAACCAAGGAAGCGGCCAAGCTGATCCGTTCCGACCAGGAGCCGCTGATCCATCTGCTCGAAGCGCAGGCATCGCTGCTAGAAGGCGATCATGACGGCGCGCGCCAAAAGTTCGAGAGCATGCTCGACGACCCCGAAATGCGGCTGCTTGGCCTGCGCGGGCTTTATCTGGAAGCCGAGCGGCTGGGCGACCGCAATGCCGCCCGGCACTATGCCGGCCGCGCCGCCGCAGTGGCGCCGCAACTGGCCTGGGCGGCCGAATCGACGCTGGAGGAGCTGACCGCGCGCGGCGACTGGGACGGCGCGCTGAAGCTGGTAGACGCGCAGAAGTCGACGCGGCAGATCGAGCGCGACGCCGCCAACCGCCGCCGCGCGGTGCTGTTGACCGCCAAGGCGCAGTCGCTCGCCGACAGCGATCCCGCGGCCGCCAGGACAGCGGCGGTCGAGGCCAACAGGCTGCAGCCGGACTTCGCCCCCGCCGCAATTGCCGCCGCGGCGGCGCTGTTCAAGCAGAACGACGTGCGCAAGGGCTCGAAGATCCTCGAAGCAGCATGGAAGGCCGAGCCGCATCCCGAAATTGCCGAGCTCTACACCCATGCAAGGCCGGGTGACGCCGTGCTTGATCGGCTCAACCGCGCAAAGAAGCTGCAGGAGATGAAGAAGAACCACGCCGAATCGTCGATGACGGTGGCGCGTGCCGCGCTCGACGCACAGGATTTGTCGACCGCTCGCCGCGAGGCCGAAGCCGCGATCCGCATTGACCGCCGCGAGGGCGCCTATCTGCTCCTGGCCGACATCGAGGAGGCGGAGACCGGCGACCAGGGCAAGGTGCGGCAGCTCCTCTCCAAGGCGGTTCGGGCGCCGCGCGATCCGGCCTGGGTCGCCGACGGGGTCGTCTCCGAGCGCTGGGCGCCGGTCTCGCCGGTCACCGGCCGGCTCGACGCCTTCGAATGGCGCGCGCCGATGGAGCGGCTTGGCCAACTGATCGACAGCCGCGATGAGCTGGATGCCCCGGTAGTGGCCATCGAGGCGCCGGGCAGGCCGGAAAAGCCGGTCGACGTGATCGATCATGCCGCCCCGGGCAACGAGGCGACGAGCAGGGGTGCCGAGAGCCGCGAGGATCATGTCACCCCGGTCACGGCCGCCGCCTTTGCCGCGGTGCCGGCCGATGCCGAGGCCGTCGAGCCGGCGGAAGAACTGGCGCGTCTGCCGGACGATCCAGGCGTCGATCCGGACGACGAGGCGGAAAAGTCGACACGCCGGTTCCGGCTGTTTTGATATGGGCCGGCCATCGGGCCGTTTGGGAATGAATTGATGTTCGAGCGCGTTCTGTCGTTTCTCAGGGATTTGCCGGCCGGCTCCGGCAGCCATGCCAGCACGGACGATCCGCGCGTCGCGGCTTCGGCGCTGCTCTACCATGTGATGAACGCCGACGGCGTGCGTCAGGATGTCGAATGGGAGCGGTTCAAGGCGGTACTGTCGCAGAGCTATTCGATCAACGGTGCCGAACTCGAAGCGCTCGCCGCCGCCGGCGAGCGCGCCGACAACGAGGCGATCGACCTCTACGCCTTCACCAGCGTGCTCAAGCGCCATCTCGACGCGGAGGGGCGCAAGGCCTTCATCGGCCTGATGTGGGAGATCGTCTATGCCGATGGCGAGCTGCATGAGCTCGAGGACAACACGGTGTGGCGGGTCGCCGAACTGATCGGCGTCGAGCGCCGCGACCGGGTCGAGGCGCGCCGCAAGGCTGCGGCCGAGGTACCGGGCGCCACCGGAACATCGAGCGACGAGTAGGATTTTCGCCTTTCCATGCCGCCCAGAACGAGCCCGAAGCCAAAGATCCTGATCATTCTACATCAGGAGAATTCGAGCCCCGGGCGCGTCGGCCACATGCTGCTGGAAGAAGGCTTCGATCTCGACATCCGCCGCCCTCCGCTAGGCGACGCCTTGCCGGAAACGCTGGATGGTCATGCCGGCGCGGTGGTGTTCGGCGGGCCGATGAGCGCCAATGACGAGGACGAGTTCGTCCGCCGCGAGACCAAATGGCTGGAAATTCCGCTCAGGGAAAACCGGCCGCTGCTCGGCATCTGCCTGGGCGCGCAGATGCTGGCCAACCATCTCGGCGGCAAGGTCGAGGGCCATGGTGAAGGACTGGTCGAGATCGGGTGGTATCCGCTGAAGGCGACCGAGGCCGGCAAGAAACTGATGCATTGGCCCGAAATGGTCTACCAGTTCCATCGCGAGGGCTTTTCGCTGCCGGGCGACGCGATGCTGCTGGCCACGAACGAGACCTATCCCAACCAGGCCTTCCGCTATGGCGACAATGCCTGGGGCATCCAGTTCCATGGCGAACTCACCCGGGTGATGATGCAACGCTGGGTGGTGCGCGGCGCCCATCGCTTCGAACTCCCCGGCGCCCAGCCCGGCCGCGACCATCTCGGCGGCCGGTTGATCTGGGATATGCACCTGAAGCGCTGGCTGGACGAATTCTTGCGGATGATTTTTGGCGGGCCGGTGGCGCGGTAGAGTCGGACCAGTGGTCGGAATGGCCAAATCTGGCCGAACGTCGGCTTTCGGAGCGTAAAAACTAGTCCGAAAAGCTCACGCTCACGCCGCGCTGCCGAAAGTAGGCCTGCATCAACTTGCGGCCCGAGCGGTTGTTCTGCGCCAATTTGGTGGGATCGAACACCGCCTGTTTTATCCCCTCTCGTGCCAGCGCTGCCTTGAGCGTCGCGATATGTGCGTCGATGTCGGCATTGTCCGCCCGGAGCGATGCATAGATATTCTCGGTCGCCTCGGCCACGGTCGGTTCGCTCATGAGTGTCGTCCTTGGTTGATTGGGCGGCGGCTTAGCACAGATTCGCGGCTCCGCCGATACCGATGAAGCCGTCAGTTTCGCCCATTGAGGTGGCGAACCCTGCGCAGTTGCGGGAACAGGTAGGCCCACAGGCCGGCAACCGCGATGGCGCCGACGCCGCCGATGACGACCGCCGGAACCGTGCCGATCAGCGCCGCCATGGTGCCGGCGCGGAATTCGCCGACTTCGTTGGAGGCGCCGACGAAGACCTGGTTGACGGCGTTGACGCGGCCGCGCACTTCGTCCGGCGTCCACAACTGGATCAGCGTTTCCCTGATGTAGACGCTGAACATGTCGGTGGCGCCGAGGAAGACCAGAGCAACGATCGACAGCCAGGTGAGGGTCGACAGACCGAACAGCACGGTGAAGGCGCCGAACGCCGCGACGAAGCTCAGCATGATCTTGCCGGCACGGTCGCGGATCGGGTGCCCGGCGAGCCAGACCGCGACGCAGACGGCGCCGATGCCCGGTGCAGAGCGCAGCAGGCCGAGGCCCCAGGGGCCGAGTTGCAGGATGTCGCGCGCATAGACCGGCAGCAGTGCCGAGGCGCCGGACAGGAGCACGGCGAAGAGATCGAGCGAGATGGCGCCGAGCACGATCTTCTCGCTCCAGATGTAGCGGAAGCCGGCAAACAGTGTTTCCATCGTCGGCTTGTCGGTGGCGCTTTGCTGGGCGGGTTTGGGAATGGTGAAGATCAGCAGACCGGCCACCAGCATCAGCACAGAGGCGACAGCGTATGCGGCTTCGGCCGAGACGCCATAGAGCAGGCCGCCCGCGACCGGACCGATGATCGTCGCCGTCTGCCAGGCAGACGAGTTCCACGCAATCGCGTTGCCGAAATCTTCAGGCGGCACCAGATTGGCGAACAGTGACGACGAGGCCGGTCCGTAAAAGGCGCGCGCCATGCCGAACAGCGCCAGAACGGCGAAGATCGGCAGCGGGCTGACGAGGCCGCGCAGCGTGAAGTAGAGGAGAACGAGCGCACAGCCTGCCTCGACCACCGTTGCCAGCGCCATGATCAGGCGGCGGCCGAAGCGGTCGGCGACGACGCCAGTGACCAGCACCAGCAACAGCGAAGGCAGGAACTGGACGATGCCGACAATGCCGAGGTCGAAGGGATCTCGCGTCAGATCATAGATCTGCCAGCCGACGGCGACGGAAACGATCATGGTCGCGAAGGTGGTGAGAAAGCGCGCCGTCCAGTAGCTGAGGAAGGCTTTGTGCCGGAAAGCCGCATAGCGCTGCTCCGGTAAAGTTTGTTCAGGTTTCATGGAGTGAGGCCCCGCTGCTATGCCGGCGGGGCACTTCCCGAATGGGCGCTGGTCCGACCAATGGAACTTGGTAAAGTTCGGCGCGCATATGCTTCAAAATCAGGTCTGGATCAAGGGACTTTCGAGCCGCGCTCTCGGTAGCACGCGGAAGTTACTGCCGCAGCGCGGCCGAAATCGCGTCCAATCCGCCTTTCAACTCGGCCTCCGTCGGCCAGCCGAAGCCGACGCGGAAGAAGCGCTTTTCCATCTCGAACCAGTGGCCAGGCCCGACATAGGTGCCGTGGTCCTCCAGCAGCCTGACATAGAACCGGTCGAGGTCGAAGCCGGGCTCGACATCGAGGCGCGGGAAACCGACGACACCGCCCTCAGGCCGCACCCAGTCGACCAGCGGCTCGCGGTCGATCCAAGCCTGGACGATATCACGGCGCTTGGCCATCTCGGGCAGCAGCTTTGCCAGAAACACGTCCCGGCGCTCCAGCACGCCGCGCGCAATGCCTTCGTCGATGACGCTGCCGCAGATGCCGATCTGCTCCTTGGCGGCGAGGAATTTTTCCTGGAGGGCGGCATCCCTTGCAGTCAGCCAGCCGATGCGGATGCCGGGAATGCCGAAGGCCTTGGACAGCGACGAGACGCTGATGGCCTTTTTGCTCAGCGAGGCCGCCGAAGGCAGGCGCCTGCCATAGGAGAGGTCGCGATAGGTTTCGTCGACCAGCAGATGGCAGCCGCTGGCCTCGGCGAGCGCCACCAGCGCGTCGAGTTCGGCACGGCTCATCATGGTGCCGGTTGGATTGTGCGGGCAAGTGACGCTGATCAACTTCGTATTCGGCCGCATCGCTGCCTTGACGCGCTCAATATCGACGGCAAAGCCTTCCTCGAAGGCGAGGTCGACGAAGCTGATGGCGCAGCCGATCGCCCGCGGCGTTTCGATGTTGGTGGCGTAGTTGGGCCTGATGACGACGAGGTGATCGCTGGCCGACAGCAGCGAGGTCGAGATGATGAACAGCGCACCGGCCGCACCGGCGGTGACCAGCACATCGTCGGGCGAGATGCCGGCATCCTGTGCTGCGATCAGGTCGCGCAGCGCCTTGTCGCCGCGATGTTCGCCGTAAAAGAGCGTCAGGTCCGGCAGCGAGAGGCCGATGTCGGAGAGCTTCTGGTCGGCAATTGAGCTTTCGGAGAGATTGTAGCGGATACGGTCATAGCCGTATTCCTCCGGCGCTTCTTTCTCGATCACCATCCTGGTGTAGTTCATGGCTTCCCCCCCCGGAGCGGTTCACCGTTTCACGGAAACGGCAAACAGCTCCATCCCCTTTGTCTAGGCGCAATTCCGGACGGAAAACCGTTTCACACTTTTCCTGGAATTGCTCAAAGCTTGTCCGGTTCATCCAAGCCACAAAAACATGAAGCCTGCCAAGGCAGTTTCGCCGGCAGGCTTCTGTTCCAGTCGTCCCAAGTATTGGCTCAGGACTGAATTGCTCAGGCCGGGACTTTGGCCTTTCGGCCTTTGCCCTTGGCAGGCGGGGGGGCGACGGCCTTGCGGCCGAGCCCGATCGACTTCGCCAGTTCCGAGCGCGAAGCGGCGTAGTTGGGGGCAACCATCGGATAGTCCGACGGCAGGCCCCATTTGGCGCGGTAGGCATCCGGCGTCAGGCCGAAATGCACGCCGAGGTGACGCTTCAGCGATTTGAACTTCTTGCCATCCTCGAGGCAGATGATGAAATCCGGGGTCACCGACTTCTTCGGGTTGACGGCCGGGACCAGCGGTGCCGCCACCGGGGCGACCGGCTGGCCGAGCCCACTGATCGAGGCGCTGACGCTGGCGATCAGCTCGGGAAGGCCGGACGCGGGCAGGCGATTCTTCTCGACATAGGCCGATACGATGTGGGCTGTCAGTTCGAGAAGGTCGAGGGTCTTGCTGGCGTGGCTGTTTTCGTCGGTCAATCTATTTCCTCCATCCATGGCGCATGACCTCGAAAATGGGGCCGTTTTCAAAAAGGATGATGCGCAAAATTAAAGTGCGTCGTCTTTGTGCGTCGCGCGCGACGCGATGTAGTGGGGCTGACTTCCTAGTCGGCAAACCTGCACAATGCAATCTATCGGCGCGACATCACACGCCATTTTGAACAACTATACTAAACTGTAATAATATCAGACGATCAGGGCCTTGTCGCGCCACAGACGAAATCCGCCTTCGAAAGCGCGTGTGTTGTCACCGCGCCTGCAGTTGGCGGGCAATTCGTCGAGCTTGTCGACATTGCCGCCGCCGATGACGACATAGTCTGGCTGCAGGGCGGCGCGCAGCCGGTTGACGACGTCGAAGACATAGCCGCGCCACTTCTTCTTGCCGCGCTTTTCCAGGCCGCTTTCGCCGACATAGTCCTCGAAACTCTGGCCTTTTCTATAGGGGAGATGGGCGAGTTCCATCGGCTGGCCGACATTATCGAGGATCATCGCCGCACCGAGGCCGGTTCCGAGGCCGAGGAACAGCATGCGCCCGCCCTCATAGCTGCCGAGGGCCTGCATCAGCGCGTCGTTGACCACCTTGACCGGCTTGCCGAACTCAGCGGTGAAATCGAAGCCGACCCAGCCCTTGCCGAGATTCATCGGGTCGAGCACCGGCTTGTTGTGACGCACCGGGCCCGGATAACCCATCGAGATGACGTCATAGGACAGTCCCTCGGCGAGCTTTTTCACCTTGTCGATCATCTGCCGTGGCGTCAGGTCAGGCCCGGAATCCGTCCGGCGCTCGGTGCCACCGTCGCTGGTCAGGATCTTAACGTGCGACCCGCCGATGTCGATCGAAAGGACGACCTGCCCAGTGTTCGACGCAGCCTGCTTATTCACCTTGGCCATCTGGTCCCCTCCGCTCATGTTACCGGGTCGATCCAGCCATTGGGCGGTCCGAAGCCGGCCATGGCGTCCATCGGCCCCCATGTCTTCGGCTCGTAAAGATGCGGCGGCGTGGTATCGCCGAGCACCGGACCGACGATGCGCCAGGCCAGTTCGGCCGCGTCCTGGCGGGTGAAGAGCTGGCCATTGCCGTTCATGGCGTCGCCGATCAGCCGCTCATAGGGCGGCATGTCGCCCTTCGAATCGTCGAGCGCGGCGAGTTCCACCTGCTCGCCGATCATGTCGTCGCCGGGCGCCTTGCGCTGGGCGCCGATGGCGATCATCACCTGCGGGTCGATGCGGAAACGGACGTAATTCTGGTCGGCGGGTTTGATCGGGTCGAAGACGTCCAGCGGCGGCCGCTTCAGCCGCACCACCACCTCGGTGACATGCACCGGCATGTTCTTGCCGGCGCGGATGAAGAACGGCACGTCCTGCCAGCGCCAGGTGTCGACGAAGAAGCGCACCGCCGCGAAGGTCTCGACCGGCGAGTTCGGCGCCACACCGGGCTCGGCCAGATAGCCTGTGAACTGGCCGCGCACGACATCGTTCTTGGTCAAGGTGCGGATGGCGCGCAGCACCTGCACCTTCTCGTCGATCAGGTCGTCGGCGGAGCGGCCGACCGGTGGCTCCATGGCCAGGAGCAGCAGGATGTTGAGCAGATGGTTCTCGATGACGTCCCGGATGCAACCGACATCGTCGTAGAACCGCCCCCGCCCTTCGATGCCGAAATCCTCGGCCATGGTGATCTGCACGCTCTCGACGTAATTGCGGTTCCAGATCGGCTCGAGCAGGGAATTGGCGAAGCGGAAATAAAGCAGGTTCTGGATCGCTTCCTTGCCGAGATAGTGGTCGATGCGGAAGATCGACTGTTCGTCGAACACCAAGTGTAGCACCCGGTTCAGCCAGCGCGCCGATTGCAGATCGTGGCCGAAGGGCTTTTCCACCATCAGCCGCGCGCCATGCGCGGTGCCCGACTGCTCCAGCCCTTGCACGACAGTCTCGAACATGGTCGGCGGCACCGCCATGTAGTGCAGCGGCCGCTGGGCGCTGCCAAGTGCCGTCTTCAGCTTCTCGAAAGTGGCCGGATCGCGGTAGTCGCCGCTGACATAGCGCAGCAGCGACGCCAGCTTGGCGAACACCTTCTCGTCGATCTTGCCGAGCGCGTCGACGATGCCGTCGCGGGCGCGGTCCTGCAATTGCTTCAAATCCCAGGCGTCGAAGGCGACGCCGATCACCGGTTCGGTGAGCGTGCCCTTGGCGACCATCTGGTAAAGGGCTGGAAATATCTTCTTGTGGGCGAGGTCGCCGGTCGCTCCGAAGAGCACCAGCGTGTCGGACCGTTCCTGGCTCATGCGTGCGTCTCCCCTGTCGCCGTCACTTGCCGTCCTTCGGTTTTTCGATGTGGCCGCCGAAGGCATAGCGCATGGCGGACAACAGCTTGTCGGAGAATTCGGATTCGCCTTGCGAGGAGAAGCGGTCGAACAGGGCCGAGGACAGGACCGGCGCCGGCACGCCGGTGTCGATCGCCGCCTTGAGTGTCCAGCGACCCTCGCCGGAATCCGAGACCCGGCCGCCGAATTGCGCCAGGCCCGGATCGCTCTTAAGCGCGCCGGCGGTGAGATCGAGCAGCCAGGAGCCAATGACGCTGCCGTGCCGCCACACCTCGGCCACCTGCGGAAGGTCGACATCGAACTGGTAGTATTGCGGGTTTTCAAGCGGGCTTGTCTCGGCGTCCGCCGTCCGTTGCCGCTTGCCGGCATTGGCCGACTTCAGGATGTTCATGCCTTCGGCATAGGCGGCCATGACGCCGTATTCGATGCCGTTGTGCACCATCTTGACGAAATGGCCGGCGCCGCTCGGTCCGCAATGCAGGTAGCCATAGGGCGCCGTGCCCGCGGTCTTGTCCGGGGTTGGCGCGCCGGTATCGAGACCAGGCGCCAGCGTGGCAAAGACCGAATCGAGGTGCTGCACCGCCACGTCGGGGCCGCCGATCATCAGGCAGTAGCCGCGTTCCAGCCCCCAGACACCGCCGCTGGTGCCGACATCGACAAGATGGATGCCCTTGCCAGCCAGTTTCGCGGCCTCGTCGACGGCGGCGTGATAATAGGAATTGCCGCCGTCGATGACGATGTCGCCGGGCTCCATCAGCGCCGCGACCTGATCGATGATCTTGCCGGTGATCGCCGCCGGCAGCATCAGCCACACGCAGCGCGGCTTGGCGAGCTTGCCGACGAATTCCGCCATCGAAGCCGCCCCCAGCGCGCCGTCGCTCACCAGCGCGGCGACGCTGGCCGGGTTGATGTCGTAGACGACGCATTCGTGGCCGTCGCGCATCAGGCGTCGCACCATGTTGGCGCCCATCCGGCCCAGTCCCATCATTCCGATCTGCATGGTTTCGTCCTGTTTCCTAGAGATTTGCTGGGTTTGTCGAGGAAGGATCTACTGGCTGTCCTGAGCGCCTGACATGACGGAGAAGTCGACATTCTCCCAATCGCCGGTTCCGGGCCAGAAAAAAGTGAAGATCAGCGTGCGTCCGCTGGGGAGGTTGGCCGTGGGCAGATCGACAAGGTGGATGCCGAAAGCGTTTTCCGCCGTCTGGCTATCGTGGGCGGTTGCCCAGTTGTCGGCGCTCCAGTGGACGGTGGCTGCCGCCAGAAGCTCGACGCGCAATGTCTTGCCCTCGGGCAGCGTGCGGATCTTGTTGTTGAAGCGCCATGTCCTGAAGGGCGACACGGTCTTGTCCTCGATGTAGCGCTTCACGCCTTGCGGCGGCATGTCGAAGACGGCGCCGTCGCGCAGGGAGCGCAGCAGCTTGACATGTTCGGAATGCGCCCAGACCAGCGGCATGGCGCTGCCCGACGGCTTGCCATGCAGCAGCTCGCGGCCCGGAATATCGGCGCCGTCCCAGACCTGTTCCGGCAGCAGGCCGCCGGTACCGGCCGAGCGTTCCAGCGTGTCGAGCAGGCTGGCCGCCTTGTCCTTGCGCCCGGCCGCGAGCTCGTAATGGGCGCGTTCGCCGGCGAGCAGGGGCCAGGGCCGGCCCTGACCGGTGCCGTCGAAAGGCGCGCCATCCTCATGCTCGCCATAGCCGTCGCTGTCATAGCGGTACCAGAGCGGCCCTTGCGGCAGCTCGCAGCGCAAATGCGCGTCGATGACTTTGACCGTGTCGACGACGCGCGGATCGTCCGCGGCTCTCAGGCCAAAGCGCACCAGCGCCAGCGCATCCGGGCTGACGATTTCCTCGGCCGACCGGTCCGTGTCGCCGGGTGGGCGGTTCTTGATCGGGACATAGCCGTCCTTCGGCGAGCTGGCATCGGCGCTGTCCGGCGGCGCGATGCGGACGTAGTAGCCGGCGACACCGGCCGCCTTGCAGATGGCGGTGCCGGTGACATAGGTCCAGCGCTCGACTTGGTCGTTCCAGCAGTCGGCGGTCTCGCGCAGATAGCTTGCCGCGGCCGGCTTGCCGCAGGCATCGAGCAGGTCGGCCGCGGCCAGCAGTGCGGCTGTCTCGACGGCCAGCGTGAACGGGCTGTAACCGGCGTCTTCTTCCCAGCGGTCCTCGCCGGTGACGGGTCCATTGCGCACGACATAAGAAGCGGCACTCTCGATCATCTGCAGGAAGGTCTTGAGCCTGGCACTCGGCAAGCGGCCAGCGCGATGCAGGGCATCGGCCAGCAGCAGGGGGAAGGCGCATTCGTCCATCTGGATGCCGGGCCAATAGGCCGTGCCGTCGAGCCAGGCGTTCTGCGGCCAATGGCCGTCCGGCTGCTGAATGGAGCGGAGGTATTCCAGGATCCAAAGGGCCGAAGCGGCATCGCCGGCGGCGAGAAAGCCGCCCGCCGTTTCGACCAGGTCGCGTGGCCAGACCAGGTGATAGCCCCCGAGATCATCGTCGCCCTTGTCGAACCCCCACGGGATCGACAGGCTGGCCACCGCCGCGCCCGGCATGACCGATGACCGGTGGGTGGCCAGCACCGCGGTGGAGACGCGGTAGCCGTTCACTCCCGGCACTCCGGGCGTCCGGTCGCGGTCCAGTGGCAGCAGCCCGGCCTGCCATTCGCGCCATTTTTCGACATAGGATTTCGCCGCCGGTTCAAATCCCCGCTTCAGGCTGGCGAAGGCGTTTTCGGCTGCTTCGTCCGGCGTCGTCCCAAAACCCAGCGCCAGCACGGCTTTTGTGTTGGTGGCGGTGAAGCCGATCTCGCCGGTCAGCGCGACATTGCCGTCCTCGGCGCGACAGCATGCCGGATCGAGCTTGCCGGCATGGTTCAATTGCTGCCAACCATCGGAGACGCCGACATAGCCGGCCGAACAATCCCGCCAGGGCAGCGACGAGGCCAGCGCCAGGCAGGTGCCGCGCCCCGAGGCAAAAAGGACGGGCTTTCCCTGGTATTCGCCGACCCAGGCGGTGTTGCCCATGCCGGCATTGACCAGATGCGGCGCCAGAAGCGCGTAGACGCGGTAATCGGCCGGGACGCCCTCGAGCGGGGTGAAGGTGATCTCCTGCAGCAAGGTCGGGCGAGCCGGATCGGCCAGAATGCGTTTCTCGATCCGGTAGGCGCCGTCATCAGCCGTATTGGCCAGCCTGTAGGCGGGCACGCCGTCCTCGAACGGCTCGATGCCGTGCGTGGCATCGCGTTTTTCCTCGGAGAAATATCCATCCTTGCCGGTGACGATCAGGCCGAGGTCGCGCGTGCAGGCGCTGTCGACGCCGGGATAATAGATCTCATTCAGGATGCCGTGGCTGATCGTGAACCAGACAGGGCCGGCCGACGAGAGAGAAGTTCCGACGCCGCTTTTGGCGCTCGACGTCCAGCGCGCCGGAATTCCCGGGGCTCCAGGGGGAACGATCGGCGTCACCGCCATGCTTTTCAGCCTCATGAGCCATGCCTAGCCCATTCACCGAAGCGCTTTCAATCATTGCACCGCAAGTTGATCGCCGGCCTTTCGCGGATTGCAGTTGACAGCCCGCCGGCCCTGCTGCACTTTTGTCTGATAATAGATAAAAAACAGGTACGCAATCGCGACGCTCATCAGTAGCAGACCAGCAACACTCGGGAGGAGTATGACATGAAGAAACTGTTCGTTCTGGGCACCCTCGCAGCAGTGCTCGCAGCCGGCACGGCACTCGCCGACACCAGCGGCAAGAAAATCGCATTCTCGAACAATTACGCCGGCAATTCGTGGCGGCAGGCGATGCTCGACAGCTACGCCATCGTCACCAAGAAGGCGGTCGACGACAAGATCGTCGCCGCGGCCGATGTCTTCACCACCGCCGACAAGGAGGTGCCGACGCAGGCAGCGCAGGTACAAAACCTAATCCTGCAGGGCTATGACGCCATCGTCATCAACGCCGCCTCGCCGGATGCGCTCAACGGCGCCATCAAGCAGGCCTGCGACGCCGGCATCACCGTCGTTTCCTTCGACGGCACGGTGACCGAGCCTTGCGCCTACCGCGTGGTCGTCGACTTCAAGGACATGGGCAAGCAGGAAGTCGAGCATATGGCCAAGTTCCAGCCCAAGGGCGGCAATCTGCTTGAAATCCGGGGCCTGGCCGGAACCTCGATCGACGACGCCATCCATGCCGGCATCCTCGAGGGTGTGGCCGCGCATCCCGAGTTCAAGATCGTCGGCTCGGTCACCGGCGACTGGGACCAGACCACAGCGCAGAAAGCGGTCGCGACCATCCTGCCGTCGCTGCCCGACGTCGTCGGCGTCGTCGACCAGGGCGGCGACGGCTATGGCGCCGCGCAAGCCTTCGCCGCCGCCAACAAGCCGCGGCCGACCATCATTATGGGCAACCGGCAGGACGAATTGAAGTGGTGGAAGGAACAGAAGGAGAAGGACGGCTACCAGACCTGGTCGGCCTCGATCGCGCCCGGCGTGTCGACGCTCGCCTTCTGGGTGGCGCAGCAGGTGCTCGATGGCCGCAAGGACATCCCGCACGACCTGCTGGTGCCGTATCTCGCCTTCACCCAGGACGATTTCGAGGCGGCCCTGCCGAAGATCAAGGAGGGTGGTGTCGCCACCCACGAATACACGCAGGAAGATGCCATCGCGGCGATCAAAGCCAACATCAAGTGAACGTCGCACACGCGTTGCCCGGGCATCACTGAGCGGATATCGTTGAGCATGGCCGCAGGCAACACGGACATCAGACTTGGCGGCGCCGAAAAACATTTCGGCGCCGCCAATATTGACATCGTAAGACTGAACGGTGCCGAAAAACATTTCGGCGCCGTCCGCGCGCTGGGCGGGGTGGATTTCCATGTCGGACCCGGCGAATGCGTCGGCCTCGTTGGCCATAACGGCGCCGGCAAGTCGACGCTGATGCACATGGTGGCCGGCACCTCGAAGCCCGACAGCGGGACGATCGGCGTGCATGGCGGCATCGAGGACAATTATTCCGTATCGCGGGCACAGCAGCTCGGCATACGCTGCGTGTTCCAGGAACTGTCGCTGTGTCCCAATCTCAGCGTCGCCGAGAACACGCGCATCAACCATGCGTCGCTCTCCGGCTTCGGCTGGCGGCGCAAGGCCGCCGAGCTGATCGCCGCCAAGCTCGATGAGATCTTCCCGGACCATGGCATCTCGGCCTGGGACATTGTCGGCGATCTGTCGATCGGCCGGCGGCAGATGGTCGAGGTGGCGCGCGCCTTTACCGTGACGCAGGACCGGCTCGACCTGGTCATCCTCGACGAGCCGACCTCGTCGCTCGACGCGCACACGGCCGGCCAGCTGCTGGCCTTCGTGCGCCGCTTCGTCGCCGGTGGGAAAAGCTGCATCCTGATCTCACACGTGCTGGGTGAAGTGTTGCGGAACGCTGACCGGATCGTGGTGATGCGCGACGGCAAGATGGTGGCGTCGGACCCGGCTGGTGCCTTCGATCGCGACCGGCTGGTGACGGTGATGGGTGGGGCGGCGGCGCGCGAGAAGACCGCCGCACAGGCCGCTGCCGCCAAGGCAGGCGCCAGACCGCTGCGCGTCCGGGCGCGGCCCGCCGGGCAGACCGACGGCAAGGACCTTGTCGCCTGCGGGGGCGAGATCATCGGCCTTGCCGGGCTGGCCGGCCACGGACAGACCGACTTGCTGCTGCGGATCTTCGACGCCGCCGCACGCGCCAAGGCCGGCATCGAGGTCACGGCGCCGGTGGCGCTGGTGGCGGGGGACCGCCAGTCGGACGGTATTTTCCCGCAATGGTCGATTGCACAGAATATCGGCATCCGTTCGCTGGCGCGTCTGCGTAACGGGTTGCTGATCTCGCCGCGCCGCGAGGCGGAGCTCGCCGATGCCTGGAAGAAGAAGATCGGCATCCGCACGCCCGACATGAACAACAACATCTTCTCGCTATCGGGCGGCAACCAGCAGAAGGCCCTGTTTGCCCGTGCGCTGGGCTCCGATGCCGAAATCGTGCTGATGGACGATCCGATGCGCGGCGTCGACATCGGCACCAAGCTGGAGGTCTACGACCTCGTGCGCGAGGAGGCGGGTCGCGGCCGTACTTTCCTCTGGTACACGACCGAAACCGAAGAGCTCGACAATTGCGACCACATCTATGTCTTCAAGAACGGCCGCATCGTTGCCAATCTGACGCGCGACGAACTGACCGAAGAGAAGATCATCCAATCCTCCTTCGGCGATGCGGCCTGAAATGACGGCGACGCCAATCGACAATGGCTTCAAAGGATCGGCGGCACGCAATGCGGCGGCGCGGGCGCGGCTGTTGCGCGGCCTGCTGCCGGCGCTGTCGCTGGCGCTGGTGTTGGCGGCAATCGCCTGGCTCAATCCGCGCGCCATCAGCTATTTCGGCTTCAGCCTGATGCTGAACCTGGCGATTCCGATCGCGCTGGCGACGATCGCGCAGATGTTCGTCATCGCCGGCAACGAGCTCGACCTCTCGATCGGCACTTTCGTCGGCTTTGTCGGCTGCGTCACCGCGACATGGTTGAAGGACGCGCCGGTCGTCGGCGTCCTCATTCTCGCCGGGTCGATCGGCATCTATGCGCTGCTCGGCGCGCTGATCCATCTGCGCAACCTGCCTTCCATCGTGGTGACGCTCGGCATGAGTTTCGTCTGGCAGGGGCTGGCCATCCTCGTCCTGCCCAAACCCGGCGGCAAGGCGCCCGACTGGCTGCTGGCGATCATGTCGTTTAAGCCGCCCTTCATTCCGTTCCCGATCATCGCCGCGCTGCTGATTGCGGCGGTCGTGCATTTCGGCCTGATGCGCACCTCGTACGGCGTGATCCTGCGCGGCTCCGGCGGCAATCCGGCGGCGCTGCGGCGGGCCGGCTGGTCGCTGCTCAAGACCAAGATCGTGCTGTTTGCGCTTGCCGGCCTCTTCGGCGTGCTGTCGGGCATGGCGCTGATCGGCATCACCACCTCCGCGGATGCCAATATCGGCAATGGTTACACGCTGCTGGCCATCGCCGGCGTCATCCTCGGTGGCGGCGAGTTCGTCGGCGGCCGGGTCTCGCCGATCGGCGCGGTCATTGGCGCGCTGACGCTGGCGCTGGCCGCCTCGCCGTTGCTCACCTTCATGCACATTCCGCCCGACTGGCAGGTGGCGGCCAACGGCGCCATCCTGATCATCGTGCTGGCGGCGCGGGTGCTGATCAGCCGCAGGGAAAGGTGAGCGATGGCTTCGCTGAAAACGCTGCTCACAAAACCCTGGATCTGGTCGTTTGTCGGCGCGCTGCTGGTGTGGCTGGCGACGATCGCCTTCACCGGCGGCTATGGCGGCGGCGGCATGGTCACGGCGGCATTGTCGCTTGCCGTGTTCACCGTCATCGTCGGCGTCGGCCAGATGTTCGTCATCACGCTCGGACCCGGCAATGTCGACTTGTCGCTGCCGGCCAATATCGGCCTGGCAAGCGCGGTTGCGATGAAGGTGATGGGCGGCAGCGATGCCATGATCGTGGTCGGATTGCTGGCGGCGCTCGCCTGCGGTGCCGCGATCGGCGCCATCAACTATTTGCTGATCTGGGCGCTGCGCATCCCGCCAATCATCGCGACGCTGTCGGCGAGCTTCATCATCCAGTCGGTCGATATCAGCTATGGGCGCGGTCTGCAGATCAAGCCGCCGCCGGGCTTCGCCGATTTCACCAACTGGCAGGTGATGGGCATTCCGGTGCTGGCGATCCTCACCGTGCTGTTCACCATCGGCGCGGCCATCGCCCTGCAGCGCATGATCTATGGCCGCTCAGTGCTGGCGATCGGCCAGAACATCCGCGCCGCCTGGCTCGCCGGCGTCAAGGTCGGGCGCATCCGCTTCCTCACCTACACGCTGTCGGGGGCGCTCGGCGGCATCGACGGCGCGCTGCTCGCCGGCTATTTCCGCGGCGCCAATGTCGATATCGGCAATGAATATTTGCTCGCTTCGATCGCCGTCGTCGTCATCGGCGGCACATCGGTGGCCGGCGGCAAGGCCAATGTGCCCGGCGTCTGGGGCGCGGCGCTGTTCCTGGTGCTGCTTTTGACCATGCTCAACACATTCGGCGTCAGCGCCGGCGTGCGGCTTTTGCTGACCGGGCTGATCATCGTAGGGGTGATCACGGCGGCGGGTGGGGAGAAGGCGGTGCGCTGATCGCAACGTCTACGGCGCGACCGCGGCCTGTCGGGCCAACAATTGGACCAGCCGGTTCCCATTTGTAACGTGGCCTAGTAAACCGGTCCGCGATCTCAGTCGGTCTCGGGAGGGCTCCGCTTGTCCAATTCTGTCAGCGTCGCGAATGAGGATGGCGTCGCCATCGTCACCATCGACAATCCGCCGGTCAACGCGCTGGGTTTTCACGTCCGCGAGCCGCTGATGCGGGCGCTGGTCGCTCTGCGCGACGACGCATCGGTCGCGGCAATCGTCATTGCGTGCGCCGGGCGGACCTTTGTCGCGGGCGCCGACATCACCGAATTCGGCAAACCGGTACAACAGCCCGATTTGCGTGCCATCGTGGCGGTGCTGGAAGCCATCGCCAAGCCGACGGTCGCCGCCATCCACGGCACCGCGTTCGGCGGCGGGCTGGAACTGGCGCTTGGCTGCCATTTCCGCGTTGCCGATCAAGGGGCGAAGCTCGGCCTGCCCGAGGTGAAGCTCGGCATCCTGCCCGGTGGCGGCGGAACGGTGCGGCTGCCGCGCCTGGTGGGCGCCGTCAAGGCGCTGAAGATGATCGTTTCAGGCGCACCGATCGGCGCGGATGAGGCGCATGGGGCCGGCCTGGTGGATGCCGTCTTCGAAGGCGATCTGATCACCCACGCCGTGAACTTTGTCTGCGAAATGGCCCGCAAGGGTGGTCCCTTCACGCCGGTGCGTGATCGCGATGAGGGACTTAGGGAAACCGATCTGGCGGCCTTCGATGCCGAGGCGACGGATTTGGCCAGGAAGGCGCGCGGCCTCGACGCGCCGATCGCTTGTGCACAGGCGGTCCGCAATGCCGTCACGCTGCCCTTCGACGAGGCGCTGGCAGCGGAGCGGGCGCTGTTCGTGAAGCTCGTCGCCAGCGACCAGTCGCGCGCGCAGCGGCATCTGTTTTTCGCCGAACGCGAGGCGGCCAAGCTTCCCGGCAAGGATGTCGTCAAGCGCAGGATCGCCCGTGTCGGCGTCATCGGCGCCGGCACGATGGGCGGCGGCATCGCCATGGCTTTCGCCAATGGCGGCTTTCCCGTCACCTTGCTGGAAACCAGCCAGGAAGCGTTGCAGCGGGGGCTGGCGACGATCGAGAAAAATTACACCGTCTCTGTCACACGCGACTCGCTGAGCGAGGATGCCAAGCGGCAGCGGCTCGGCCAATTCAAAGGCTCGATCGACTATGCCGACCTCGCCGATTGCGACCTGATCGTCGAGGCGGCGTTCGAGGACATGGCGGTCAAGAAAGAAATCTTCGGCAGGCTCGACGCGGTGGCGAAACCAGGCGCTATCCTTGCCACCAACACCTCCTATCTCGACATCGACGAGATCGCCGCCTCGACCTCGCGGCCGCAAGATGTGCTCGGCCTGCATTTCTTCTCGCCGGCCAACGTCATGAAATTGCTGGAGATCGTGCGCGCCGAAAAGACGGCGCCGGATGCGCTGGCGACAGTGATCGACCTGGCACGCAGGATCGGCAAGGTGGCCGTCGTCGTCGGCGTCTGCCACGGCTTCGTCGGCAACCGCATGCTGGCCGCGCGCGGCTCTGAACCGGAAGCGTTGCTGCTGGAAGGCGCGACCCCCAGCCAGATCGACAAGGCGTTCACCGATTTCGGCTGGCCGATGGGGCCGTTCCAGATGGGCGACCTGGCCGGCCTCGACATCGGCTGGCGCAACCGCAGGGCGCGCGGCCTGGCGGCCGTCATCGCCGACACGCTGTGCGAACAGGGCCGTTTCGGCCAGAAGACCGGCCGTGGCTTCTATCTCTACGAGAACGGTTCGCGCACGCCGGTACCCGATCCCGAGCTCGAGGCGCTGATCCGCGACAAGGCCGCCGAGAGGGGCATCGCGCCGCGCACCATCGGCGCCGACGAGATCATCGAACGCACACTCTATCCCCTGATCAACGAGGGGGCGAAGATACTGGAGGAAGGGATTGCCGCCCGCGCCTCCGACATCGATGTCGTCTGGGTCAATGGCTACGGTTTTCCCGTCGGCAGGGGCGGTCCGATGTTCTGGGCGGGCCTCGAAGGCGCGGCCAGGATCGTCGAGCGGCTCGAATATTGGTATCGGCGGACCGGCAAGGATGTCTTCAAACCGGCCCCGCTGCTTCGGCGCATGGCCGAAACGGGCTCATGGGAAACCGACGCGACGGGCTGACCGCGCTATCCCCGCTTCCGTTCGAGCATGCAGTCGGCGCAGCGGCCGTTGACCTCTATGCTCGTCGTCTCGATGTCAAAGCGCTCGCGCGTGGCCCATTCGGCGAGCCGGCGATCAGTAATGTCGTCGCTGAATTCGGTGACCCGGCCGCATTGTTCACAGACTGCCAGGATCGTGGTTCTCGGACCATGGGCATGCTGACCGGCGCAGGGCACGAAAGCATTGAGGCTTTCGACCCTGTGAACCGCGCCATTCTCGATGAGCTTCTTGACCGCCCGGTAGACCTGTACCGGTGATTTGATGCCATGCGGCCTGATATCGCTCAGAATGTCGTAGGCGCTGACCGGCCTGCCGGCGCGTGAAATGGCCGCCAGCACCAGCTTCTGGTTCCGGGTGAGTTCAGGTTCTGCCATCGGCGACCGGGCGTCGGGCCATCGAACGTTGCGCGATGCCGCTGACCAGATAGGCTGATGTACCCAGCGCGGTGATCCAGAAACTCGTCGGCCAGTCGGTCAGGTAGGCAAGCGACAGGCTGATCCAGGCGATGGTGACGGCCAATGCCATCGAGACCGTTATGCCGGCGAGTACCCCTTGCGTCAGCCGAAGCGCGGTCGCCGCGGGAGCCACCATCAACGCGAAGACAAGCAGCACGCCGACGATTTGTACAGCTTCCGAAGTGGCGAAGGCGACGAGCACCATGAAAAGGGTCGAGACGAGGTTGAGGGGTACGCCCCTTGCCTCGGCGAGTTCCGGCTGCAGGCTGGCGAACAGAAGCGGCCGGGCGATCAGCACCAAAGCGACCAGGATCGCTACCGCCAGCGCCGCGAGCACGATGACGGTGCGCAGGCTGATACCGAGCACATTTCCGAACAGCACGTTGGTCGCCTGCGACGCGAAGGCGGTATAGAAATGCAGGAACAGAAGGCCGAGGCCGAGCGACAGCGTCAGCACGATGCCGATGGCGACGTCGCGATGCGCGCGCTCGCCAAGCAGCCCGATACCGATGCCGGCGACGACGGTGAACACGGTCAGGCCGAAGAACGGCGACAGACCGATGAGGCCGGCGCCGGTGGCGCCGGGGAAGCCGACATGAGCGAGCGCATGGCCGGCGAAGGTCTGGCCCCTGAGCACCAGGAAATAGCCAACCGCGCCGGCGACGATGCCGACCACCGTGCAGGCATAGAAGGCGTTGCGCATGAATTCATAGTCAAAGATCGTGGACATGCGCCTCGCCCTCCAGTTCTACATCGTCGGCCATCACGAAGATGCGGCCGGCGACCCGCACGACATTGATCGACGTGCCGTAGAGTTCCGACAGCACCGGCCCGCTGATGACCTCGTCGACACTGCCGATCGCGGCCTTGCCGTTGCCGAGGTAGAGCACGCGATCGACGGCGCGCAGCAGCGGGTTGATCTCGTGCGAGCAGAACAGCACGGCGATGCCGAGCCGCTCGCCGATCTCGTGCACGAGGTCGATGATCGTCCGCTGGTGCGCCGCGTCGAGGCTGATCAGCGGCTCGTCGAGCAGCAGGAGCTTGGGGTCACCGATCAGCGCCTGGGCGATCAGGATGCGCTGGCGCTCGCCGCCGGAGAGCTCTGCCAGCGGACGCCGGGCGAGGTCGCTCGCTCCGACGGCTTCGAGCGCTTTCCAGGCGGCTTCCTTCTCGGTGGCGGAAGCAACCGGCCAACCCCAGCGGTGGCCGCCGGCCGCGATGAGGACGAAATCCAGGCCGCTGATCCCCGTCTGGGTCAGGGCACGCCGCGCCTGCGGCATGTAGCCGATATCAGCGTTGCCGCGCGTCGGCGGTTTGCCGAGCACCGAAATGGCGCCGCCGGCCGGCTTGATGAGGCCGAGGATGGCGCGCAGCATCGTCGTCTTGCCGGCGCCATTGGCGCCGAGCAAGCCGACAAAGGCGCCTTGCGGAATCGAAAAGGAGACGTCGGACAAAACCCGGCGTCCCCCATAGGTCAGCGTGACCTTGGCGAACTCAATTGCATTCATTCGGTCACGTTCATTGTGTGCGGGCTGCGAGCGCCTTCTGGACCGCGTCGATCTGGCCGCCGAACCAGCTCTGGATCGTCTTGCCGGCGGGCTCCGTTTCGGTGACGCCGATAACGGTGACCTTGTTCTGCTTGGCGAGGTCGAGAAGCCGGGTCGTCGCCGGATCGGTCACCTGCGAATTGTAGAACAGGATCTTGGCCGAACCATCCTTCAGGCTGTTTTCGAATGCCGCGACCTGTGTCGCGCTTGGCTCGGCGTCGTTCATCACCGTGACCTGGAAATCATAGTTCAGCATCTTGAGGCCGAGCGCCTCGGCCATGTAGCCGAACACAGGCTCGGTGGCGGTCACCTCGGTGCCGGCATAGGCTTTCTTGACGGCTGCGATTTCCTTGTCGATGCCGTCGAGCGAGGCCTGGAATTGCTTGAGATTGGCCTCGTAGTGCGCCGCGTTGGCGGGATCGCGCTTCGACAGCTCGGCGGCGAGCGTCTTGGCGACCGCCGGCAGCGTCGTCGGGTTGTACCAGAGATGCGGGTTGTCGCCTGACTTCTTGCCGATCAGGTCGGCGGCGACGATGGCCGTGCGGTCCGGCTTGCTTGATGCGGCGAGCAGCTTGTCCATCCATGGGTCGTAGTCGGCGCCGTTATAGATGATGACCTTGGCATCGGCGATGGTGCGCGCCGTCGACGGGCTGGTCTCGAAGAGATGCGGATCGTCGTCGGGATTGGACAGGATGCTGGTGACGGCGACATGGCTGCCGCCGATCTGACGAGCAAGATCGCCATAGAAATTCTCGGCGGCAACGATGTTCAGCTTGTCTTCTGCCCGGGCAATGGTGCCGGTCAGCAGCGGCGCCGCAACCAGCAGCGCGGCCAGGAAGGGAAGGGAACGCATCCTTGGTCTCCTTTGGAAAGTCGGGGGCGGACTCAATACACCGCCATGCGTGTCACGTTGTGGCATATCCGTTACAGTATAACGTTTACGGTAGAAATCCGAGACGATCAATGGCACTTTCCGATGCAGCCATGTTTGGCGGACACAAAACCGTGACCTCGGTCAGCATGGCAAAGCCATTCGGGATTGGCCGAAGCGATCGATGTCTCCCGCCCATCGCCGAAGCATGCGGTCCGTCAGCACGGACGCATCCGACCCTTCAATTCCTTATCCGCGCGTCGATGATCTCGACGAAGCGGGCGAAGAGGCCGGCCTGCGACTTGATCTTGAGCTTGCGGTAGATGTTGCGGCGATGGACCTTCACGGTTCCCGGCACGATGCGCATCGCCCTGGCGATCGATTCCGTCGAATGGCCCTGCAGCACCAGGTCGACGACGTGCTTTTCGCGCGGCGTCAGCGACAGGCTTTTCCAGATATGGGCGCGGTCGAATTCGTTGACCGCGGCGATTTCCTCATCCTGCTTCGTCTCGGCCGGTTCGTCGGCTGGAAGGGCAGGCCAGCGCAATCGGATTAAGCTGATCACCGCCGGCGCCATGTCGCGCAGCAGCCTGGCATCGGCGGTGCCGAACGGGCCGGAAGCGCTGAGCCGCATCAGCGACAGCACCAGCGCGTCCTTGCCCGGCAGCGGCACGAAGAAGCCGACCTCCTCGGCCAGCCTGGTCTGGCTGTAGTAGGAGCGAAAATATTCGCTGGCGTAGAAACGATCAGGCGCGAGTTCCCGCATCCGCCAGAACCCTTCCTTGCGCTCGACCGCCGCGTGATGGAACGGGTCGAGCAAGTAAGGCCCTTCCTGGTAGAGCGCGACGAAGACGTGGCTTTCGGCGGGTGTGAAGGTCTCGAACAGCAGTGGCGGTCGTGAGGCGCCGCGATAGCCGAAGATCACGCAGTGGTCGAAGCCGACATGCTGCCGCAGCCAATCGACCATCGCTTGGCCGAAGAGGTCGCCGCTCGTTTCCCGCGTCGCCGCGACAAGGGTGGCGAGCCGGCTGTATTCGTCGCTACGGGATGCGCCCAATCCATACCCCCTTAAACGAGAAAATAGATCAGATATACCACCTGCGAGGTATATACTAGCCGCCATTGGCTCTGGTAGCGTCTTGAAATCGCATCGTCCTGGAGCCCGCAGCCTTGACCGCAGTGCCCGACATCGAATTTCGCGGCGTCACCAAGCGCTATGGCGCGGTGACCGCCGTCAGCAGCATCGACCTTGCCGTGCCGCCCTCAGCCTTCGTTGCCTTGCTTGGACCTTCCGGCTGCGGCAAGACGACCTGCCTGCGCATGATCGGCGGCTTCGAGCAGCCGAGCGAAGGCCAGGTGTTCATCCGCGGCCAGGACATGGCCGGCACGCCGCCCTACCGGCGGCCGGTCAACATGGTGTTCCAGCAATACGCGCTGTTTCCGCATCTCGACGTCGAAGCCAACGTTTCCTACGGGCTGCGCCAGGCAAGGCCACGGCTGTCGTCGCGCGAGATCGGCCGGCGGGCCGGCGAAGCGCTCGAAATGGTGCGGCTCGCCGGCTATGGCGACCGCAAGATCCACGAACTGTCCGGCGGCCAACAGCAGCGTGTGGCGCTGGCGCGGGCGCTGGTCAACAAGCCGGCGGTGTTGTTGCTCGACGAGCCGCTGGCGGCGCTCGACAAGAAGCTGCGCACCGACATGCAGATCGAGCTGCAGAACCTGCAGCGCGAGATCGGCATCACCTTCGTGCTGGTCACCCACGACCAGGAGGAAGCACTGTCGATGAGCGATTTCGTCTGCGTCATGAATGGCGGCCGCATCGTCCAGCTCGGCCAGCCGAGCGAAATCTATGACGAGCCGGCCGATCTGTTCGTGGCCGATTTCGTCGGCAAGACCAATCTGCTTGCCGGCAAGGTCGCGGGGCATACGGGCGAGCTGGTGGACGTGGCGCTGTCGGACGGCACCGTCATTGCGGCGCGCAAACGCACTGCCCTGCAGCAAGGCGAGGTCGTCTCGGTCAGCCTGCGTCCTGAATCACTCAGCCTTGGCGGTCCGACAAGCGGTCCGCTCAAGGGCGTCGTCCGCAATCGGATTTTCCTGGGATCGACGGCGGAATACGCGATCGAGGTCCAGGGCATCGGAACATTACTCGCCAAGGCCGACCATCTGATCGGCAACGGCAATCTCTTCAAGCCGGGTGAACCCGTCGCCATCGGCTATGCCTCCGGAACGCCGCTGGCGTTTCCGGAAACCAAGAACAACGGGACCAACCAGAGGGTAAACAAACATGTCGAAATCATATCGTGACGGACTGCCGATAACCCCCGAGAATTTCGTCGACCAGCTGATGCGCTTGAAGCGCGGATCGATCGGTCGTCGAGACTTCCTCGGCCTCACCGGCCTCGGTATCGCGACGGCGGTGATGGCGCGCGAGATCGGCATCATGCCGACGCCGGCCTTTGCCGCCGAGAACCTTGGCGACCGCATGTCGATCGCCACCTGGCCGAATTATCACGACCCGCTGACCTTCGAGAACTTCAAGAAGGACACCGGTGTCGCCGTCGAGGTCAACGTGTTCGGCTCCAATGAGGAGATGCTGGCCAAGCTGCAGGCCGGCGCCTCGGGTTGGAGCCTGTTCGTGCCGACCAATTATACGATCTCGACCTACAACAAGCTCGGCATCATCGAGCCGCTGGAAATGGCGAAGCTGCCGAATTTCGACGGCACCCAGGAAGATCCGCGCTTCACCTCCGAGGGCACGATCGACAAGGTGATCTACGCCGTGCCGAAGAACTGGGGCACGACAGGCTTTGCCGTCAACACCAAGAAGCTCAGCAAGCCGATGACGAGCTGGAAGGAGTTCTGGGATACCGCCATGGCCGAAGGCGATGGCCGCACCATGGTGCATGATTACCAGCTGACCACGATCGGCAACGCGCTGAAATATTATGGCTATTCGTTCAATTCGCTGAAGCAGGATGAGCTCGCCAAGGCTGAGGAATTGCTGCTGAAGGTCAAGCCGCATCTGTTCGCCGTCTCGTCCGACTACCAGCCGGGCATGCGCGCGGGCGACGCCTGGATGACCATGTGCTGGACCAATGACGGCGCGCAGCTGCATCGCGACATCCCCGAGATCGCCTATGTGCTGGGCAAGGAAGGCGGCGAGATCTGGACCGATTTTTATGCCATCCCGAAGGACGCGCCGAACAAGCCCGCCGGCTATGCCTTGCTCAACTATCTGATGAACCCGCAGGTCGCGGTGAAGGAGCACCTCGCCAACGGCGCGCCTTCGACCGATGCGCGCGTCAACAAGCTGCTGCCCAAGGAAGTGCTCGACAATCCAATCCTCTACCCGGCGGCGGACCTGTTGACGCCACTCGAATTCGGCGCGGCGGCGACGCTGACCGATCCCGGCCGCCCCGAACTGATGGCGCGCTTCAAATCGGCTTGAGACTGGCCTGGACTAAGACAATCGACCGGCGGGCCCATGTCCGCCGGTACCGGGGCGGATTCGATGCACGGCAACAGATTTCGGCGTAATTTCCTGACCGCCTTGCTGCTCGCTCCGGCGACAGTATGGCTGGTGGTGTTCCTGGTGCTGCCGTTCATCGCCATTGCCGTGTTCAGCGTCGGCGAGCGGGCGCCCGAGGGCGGCTACCAGGCGGCCTTCACGCTGGCGCAATACGCCAATCTTCCGGCGCGGGCGACCGCGTTCTGGAACACGATGGTGCTGGCGCCGGTGGGTGCGCTCGCCTGCCTGCTCGTCGCCTATCCGGTCGCTTATTACCTTGCCTTGCGGGCGCCGCAGCGCTGGCGGCTGATCCTGCTCGCGCTGGTCGTCATTCCGTTCTGGACCAGCCTTCTGATGCGCACCTACGCCTGGATGTACATTCTGGGCGGACGCGGCATACCGGCGCTTCTCGCCTTTGTCGGCATCGAGGATGTCAGGCTGATCAACACGCCGGGCGCCGTCCTGCTCGGCATCGTCTACGGCTATTTGCCGCTGATGATCCTGCCGATCTATGTCAGCCTCGAGCGGCTCGACCGAAGGCTGCTGGAAGCCTCCGCCGATCTCGGTGCGACGCCATTGTCAACCTTTCTGGGCGTGACCTTGAAACTGTCGCTGCCGGGCGTGATGACCGGCTTCTCGCTGGTCATGATCCTGCTGCTTGGCGAATATTTGATCCCGACGCTGCTTGGCGGCGGCAAGGTATTCTTCATCGGCAATGCGCTGGTGGATCTGTTCCTGCAGTCGCGCAACTGGCCGTTCGGCTCGGCCATCGCAATCACGCTGGTGCTGGTCTCGGTGGTGGTGCTGATTGTCGCCAACCGCATTTCGAACCGGGTCGCGGGCGCCCGCCGGGTGGACCTGATCTGATGCGCGCCTTCGTCATCGCCGTCTTCGCGTTTCTCTATTTGCCGATCGTGCTGGTCGTGCTGTTCTCCTTCAATGCCGGCCACCATGCCAGCGAGTTCACCGGCTTCTCGGTGCAATGGTACGGCAAGGCGCTGTCCAACCCGTTCCTGGTCGAGGCGCTGAAGAACAGCCTGTTCATTGCCACCACCAGCGCCTTGCTGGCGGCGGTGTTCGGCACCGCGGCGGCCCTTGGCCTGGCGCGTGTCGGCATCAGAACGCGCGCCGTATTCGACGGGTTGCTCGGTGCGGCGATCGTCGTTCCCGGCGTCGTCATCGGCATCTCGACGCTGGTCGCGCTGGTCCAGCTGTTCGCCGTCGTCAATCCGTTCCTCGCCTCGATCTGGCCCGGTGACCAGCCGCCGCGCCTGTCGCTCGGCTACGGTTCGATCATCGCCGCGCATGGCCTGTTCTCGATGGCGCTGGTGACGATGATCGTCGGCACGCGGCTGGGCAGCCTCGATCGCAATCTCGTCGAGGCTTCGAGCGACCTCTACGCCACGCCGCTGACGACGTTCCGCTCGATCGTCCTGCCGCAGATCATGCCGGCGGTGGTCGCCGGCTTCCTGCTCGCCTTCACCTTCTCTTTCGACGACTTCATCGTTGCCTTCTTCGTCGCCGGCGCGCAGACGACGCTGCCGATCTATGTCTTTGCCTCCATCCGGCGCGGCGTGACGCCGGAGATCAACGCCATCGCGACGATCGTGCTCGTTGCTTCCGTCCTGCTCGTGGTGCTTGCCCAATGGCAGCTGCGCCAGCGCAAGCCATCAAACTGAAAGCCGCTCCATGATCCTCAAAGACCGCATCGCCGTGGTGACAGGCGCCGGCTCCGGCATCGGACGTGCCGGCGCCATGATCATGGGTCGGGAAGGCGCGATGGTCGTCATCGCCGACCGGGATGCGGCCGCCGGCGAGGCAACAGCTTCAGAGATCCGGGCATTGGGCGGCCTGGCCGAGGCCATCGCCACCGATGTCGGAGAGGACGCGGCTGTCGAGCAACTCATTACCGGCACGCTCGAGAAGCATGGGCGCATCGACATCCTGCACAATCATGCCGGCATCCAGGTCGGCGGCACGCTGACCGAGGTCGAGACTGCCGGCATGGATGCCTCCTGGCGGGTCAATGTGCGGGCGCAATTCCTGGCGGCGAGGATCGTCATGCCGTCTATGATCGCGCAAGGCGGCGGCGTCATCCTCAACACGGCTTCAAATTCGGGTGTGTTCTATGACCGCGAAATGATCGCCTATGCGACGTCCAAACATGCCGTGGTGGCGATGACCAGGCAGATGTCGCTCGACTATGCCCGGCACAATGTGCGCGTCAACGCACTCTGCCCCGGCTGGGTCGACACGCCGTTCAACGAGCCGTTCATCGCCCAGATGGGCGGACGCGAGGCGATCGAAACCTATGTCCGCACCAAGATCCCGATGGGGCGCTGGGCCGTGGCCGAAGAGATCGCCGAGGCGATCCTGTTCCTGGTCTCGGACCGATCGTCCTTCATGACCGGCCAGGCGTTGGTGATCGACGGCGGCGAAAGTATCGGCTGAGACCGCCGCTTTCATCTATCGACCTTTCCATTTCAGCCCCTTTTTTTGCTGCGGTTTGCGTGGCGCCGGACGGCACAGGACCATGGTCTGGTTGGCATGGGACTTCAGTGCCATGGCAGGGCCAAGGCGGTGATTTCCTTTTCTTTTCAAGTGGATACGAGTTTTAGGCGGCGCCCGCTCTCGCATTGCGACCGAGTTTGTCTAAAGTTTACCGGGTATAATTAGCGATTTCTCATACCCAGATGGTTCAGCGGTGGGCGAGAACGCGATTCCCGAGGAGATTACCATGACAAACCGGAAAACACTGTTCGCGGCGCTGGCCGCATTGGCGCTTCTGGCGTCTCCGGCGCTCGCCGGCAATGGGCACGGCAATGGCGGCGGTAATGGCAATGGCGGGGGCAACGGCAATAGCGGAACTCACGGGAATGGTGGCGGCAACAGCGGCGCTTCGCACGGCAAGTCGTCGGCGGCGCCGGGACATGCGGCCAAGACGGAAACGGACACGGCAACCGACACCACGGTCGATACGACCACAACGGTCTCGTCCGTATCGAAGGAGAAGAACATCCACGCCAAACTCGGCCGGCTGAACTCGCTGCGGCGCAACATCAACGCTTATATGAACTCCAAGAGCAAGAAGTTCGCCGCCGTTCAGGCATTCGTGACACAATCGGCGACGGCCAAAAATGCGCAGGCAGCTGCTGCCGCGGCCGCCGCCACTGCCGCCGCCGCCCAGGCCCAGCTGGATGCACTGAATTCGCAGCTGGCCGCGCTGGCGTCGCTGTCGCAGGCCGAGATCGACGCCCTGCCACCCGAACAGCAACCGGCGGCGCTGCAGGCTGACATCACCGCCCAGCAGGCGGTGGTCGACGCCGATAATGCGACGGCTAAGCAGGCGGCGGACGCTGCAACCGCGGCGGCGGTCGGTACCGACCCGGCAGCGCTCGACGCGGCGCTGACGGACATGGCCAACAAGCCTGTCGACGCCGAGGTCACGGCCTGGGCCCAAGGCGTCCTTGCCGACAAGATAGACCAGACGGCGGCCAAGCTTCAGGCGGGAACGACGCCGTAGCGGCTTGTCACTGAAAAGGCGGTAGCCAGTCAAGGAAGATGCCGCTGGGGTTCACCCGGCGGCATTGTTTTTCCTGTCCTCGCGCCTTGATCGATGTGATAGAGGCGTAGGGGAACAGGCGCGCGGCGCTGCCGCGCGCCATTCTTCACACATGTTTGCGGCCGCCGGTCTCGCGGAACCAGCTGTCGGGATAGGGGTACCACCAGTCCTGGATGGCCGGTCGGTGGTCGATGATCACCATCTTGGACCGGCGGAAGGCATCGAGCCCCTGGCGGCCCAGTTCGCGGCCGAGGCCTGACGCCTTCCAGCCGCCGAACGGCAGGGCGTCATTGTCGATCAGCGGATTGTTGACCCAGACCATGCCGGCCTCGAGCCGTTCGGCCGCCTCATGCGCTTCGGCAAGATTCGTCGTGAACACCGAGGCACCAAGCCCGAACGGGCTGTCATTGGCGAGCTGGATCGCCTCGTCGAAATCCTTCACGCGGCAGATCGCGGCGACCGGGCCGAAACACTCCTCGCGCACGATCGCCATGTCGGGGTTTACGCCGGTCAGGATGGTCGGCTCGTAGAACCATCCAGTGTCGTGCGCCGGCGGGATGCGGCCGCCAGTGACGGCCTTGGCACCATTGGCAATGGCATCGTCGACAAGGCGCATGACCTTGGCGCGAGCCGCCTCGCTGACCAGCGGGCCGATCTCGGTCTTGTCCATGCCGTTGCCGATGCGCAGAGCGCGCGTCCTTTCGGCAAACAATTCGACGAAGCGGTCATGCACGGCATCGACGACGAAGAAGCGCTCGGCCGAGGTGCAAACCTGGCCGGTGAGGTGGAAGGCGGCGGTGACGCTGCCGGCAGCCGCGACCTCCAGCGGGGCGTGCTCGCTGATGATCAGCGGATCGCTGCCGCCGGCCTCGATGACGCAAGGCTTCATGCGTTCGGCGCAGGCGACCGCAACCGCCTTGCCGGCGGCGACCGAGCCGGTGAAGGCAACCGCGTGCGTGCGCTCGGAGGCGATCAGCGCCTGCGCGGTGGCCGCGCCGCCGGGCAGGCAGGAGACCACGCCTTCCGGCAGCGCGCGGAAGACGGTCATGTACTCCAGCGTCGACAGCGTCGTCGCTTCGGCCGGCTTGACGATGCAGGCATTGCCGGCGGCGAGCGAGGCAGCGACGGTCCAGCACATCAGCAGGATCGGGAAATTGTAGGGCATGATATGGACGGAGACGCCGTAGGGCTCGTAGCGCGCATACTGGAACGAACCGGCCTGCGTCGTGCCGGCGACTTTGCCGGCATCGTCGCGCGCCATCTCGGCATAGTAGCGGAAGATCGGCGCGCAATTGGCGATCTCGCCGATGGCTTCGGGATAGGGCTTGCCCATCTCGCGCACCATCAGTTCGGCGCAGCGCGTGAGGTCCGCCGCCTCGATGGCATTGGCGACGGCGTGCAGATGTTTTGCCCGGCTCTTGGCATCGAGCTTTTTCCAGGCAAGCTGCGCCTTGGTCGCGGCAGTGAGCACGGCGTCGATCTCGCCGTCGCTGGCCGCCGCAATCGCGCCGACGGTTTCCAGCGTCGCCGGATCGATGACCGGCCTGTTCGCACCGGTCATCGGGCGGTTGTCCGGGTTGACGAAGAACGTCGGCCGGTCAGGGGAGAAATGCATGGACATCCTCTCAGATCCGCTCAGCGGATCATGTAGACCTTCTTGATGGTCTCATGGACCGTGCAGACGCCTTTCCAGTCCTGCGGAAAGAAGGCCGCCGTGTCCGGCTCGATCTCGATGACCTCGCCGGATTCATGCACATAGGTGCAGCGGCCTTCGAGGAAGTGGCAGAACTCGTCGCGGGTGACGTGGCAGTGCCACTTGCCCGGGGTGCAGACCCAGAGGCCGCATTCGGAACGTCCTTCCGGCCCCTTGTAGAGCAGCTTGCCCGACGTATGGGACTCACCCTCGATCATCGTCGGGATGACGCCCCAGTCGACGAGGTCCGTGACGGCAAGCGGCGATTGCATGATCGGCGTAGTCATTTGGATTTCCCTGGTAAAGTGCTCACCGGCACATGAAGGCCTTGGTCAGCGTTTGCGTGATGATGGAGATGCCGGTCCAGCCGGCGGGGAAGAAGACGAGCGTGCCGGCTCCAACCGGAATGTCTTCGCCATCGTCCCTGACATAACTGCCGCGCCCCGACAGGAAATGACAGAACTCGTCGGCGGCAAAGGTCACCTTGCGGGTGCCCGGCGTGCACGACCACAGCCCGAACTCGCTCGATCCGTCAGGATTTTTCGAGAGGATCTTGCCTGAGGCCCGCGGCGCGCCGGCGAGCGTGTTGGCGCCCGCGCCCCAATCCTCCAGCTCCATGGTCGAGGCATCAGGCCAATGCGGTGTCGACATATCTTGCTCCCATGCGGCTGATTCTTGCTCAGGCCAGCATGTAGACGTTGCGCATGGTCTCATGCACGGTGCATTCGCCCGTCCAGTCGGCGTGAAACATGACCACGCTTCCCCTGGAGACTTCTATCACCTCGCCGACATCCGACCGGTAGGTCGCACGGCCGGCGACGAAGTGGCACAGTTCGTCGCGCGGGATCGAGAGCCGCCAGCGGCCCGGCGAGCAGACCCAGATGCCGGCTTCCGGCTGATTGTTGGGACCTTTGTGCACGAGCTTGCCGGTGGAGTGGGAGGTGCCGGACAGGGCGTCAGGTTGAGTGCCCCAGTCGACGAGATCGGTGCGGGTCGAGGCTTGGCGGAGGTGCGGGGCGGAGGAGGTCATGAGCAGGCTCCCGCGCGATGGTCAGCATTGATATGCCGAGCCCAGGCACCCCCCTCTGGCCTTCCGGCCATCTCCCCCGCAAGGGGGGAGATCGGACGTCGTATCGGCCTTCGCCAATCACCAAGATGGTAAAGAGTGAGCCGGCTGCGAAGCTGCCAATCTCCCCCCTTGCGGGGGAGATGTCCGGCAGGACAGAGAGGGGTGCCTGGGCTCGGCATGTCATACATCGCGCTCACAGCAACCCCTCCAACAAACCCGCCGCCTTCTCAGGCCCATTCTGCGCCTGCATCTGTGCCGACGTCTTCGCCAGCCTCGCCTTCATCTTGGCATCGGTCAGGCAGGCTTCGATCTTGGCAACGAGCTCGGCATCCGTCCAATCATAGCGCGGCATGCCGAAGCCGTGGCCGGTTTCCTCGACGCGGGTGGCGTTGTCGTGGCCGTCCCAGACATAGGGCATGATGATGGCCGGCTTGCCGAAATAGAGGCACTCGGTGAACGAGTTGTTGCCGCCATGGTGGATGACCGCATCGACCTGCGGGATCACGGAAGGCTGCGGGAACCAGCCGTCGACGATGACGTTGCCGGGCACGTCGGTGTACTGATCCTTGTAGGCGCCGACATTGACCAGCGCGCGGTAGCGGGTCTTGCCCAGCGTCGCGATGATGCGCTTCAGCAACTCGACATCGCCAGCGCCGAGGCTGCCAAAGGAAACATAGAGCAGCGGACCGTCATTATTCTGAGTGAAGGTTGGGACGGTGTAGGGCTTTTCCTGCCGCACGCAGCCTTCGAGGTACTGGAATTTCGCCGGGTCGAGCGGGTGGGTGCGCCTGAACTTCGCCGCCTCGGGATAGAGTAGCAGATTCAAATACGGCGAGGGCTCGAAGAACTGGCCGATCGGATAGGCTGCCTCATCGTTGGTGGTGAGGAACGCATTGAAGTCGTCATGGATCGGCTTGATCACCGCGTTGAAATGGTCGCGGTAGCGCCGGTGTCCGGCGTGGTCGTTTTCGCCGCAACCGGAGAGATGCGGCGGGATGCCCTCGTCCTCGATCTCGTTTTCCGAGCAGGAGATGACGCGCACCCAGGGCTTGCCGAACTGCTTGATCGCCGGGAACAGGATGACGTTGTCGACACAGATCACATCCGGCTTTGTGGCGGAAAGCACGCGTGGCAGATCCTTCTGCGCCCATTTGGCGCTGTCGACGATCGCCGTCCAGCAGTCCTTCACGTAATTGTCGACCTGGTCGTAGGGCGATTTGCGGAAGTTCGGGATGTGGCCGTTGATGAAATCCTCCCAGAACTTGGCCATCTGCTCGGGTGGCATCGGTTCGGAGAGGTTCACCGGATGCGCCTCGAAGCCATAGCCCTTGTAGACGCCGATAAAACCGGGGTCGGACAGGAACACCGCTTTGTGCCCGCGCGCCTCGACGGCTTGCGCGATGCCGACGGAATTCAACGCTGGGCCGTAGGCGGCTTCGGGAAAAAACGCGATCGTCTTCTGCGCCATCAGGCTGTTCCTCCAATCATTCTGCGAAAATTCTGACATCGGCGGCGTCCCAGCCGAGTTCGACCTCATCGCCCGACGAGACCGGCCGGCGGTCTGCGGCGTCGGCGGTTACACGCACTAGGAACGGCTTTGGCGACAGCGGCGTTCGGACATGCAGCTGCAGGTCGAGCCCCTGATAGGCCAGTGCCTCGACCGTGCCAGTGGTGCGGTTGGCGGCTTGCGCCTCTGGGAACAGCCGGACGCGTTCGGGCCGCACCGACGCCACTGCCGATGCTCCCGGCGTGAGCGCGGTGGGAACCTTGCCGGCGATGTGCGCGCCATTCACAGCCACGACGCCCTCGGATGACGCCCTGCCCGGGACAAAATTCATCACCCCGATGAAGTCGGCGACGAAACGGTCAGCGGGATGTTCGTAGACCGCATGCGGCGTGTCGCATTGCAGCAGCTTGCCATCCCTGAGCACCGCCATGCGGTCGGCCATGACCAGCGATTCCTCCTGGTCATGGGTGACGATGACGAAGGTGATGCCGACCTCGTGCTGCAGGCGTTTCAGTTCCAGCTGCATGGCGCCGCGCAGTTTCTTGTCGAGCGCGCCGAGCGGCTCGTCGAGCAGCAGCAGGCGGGGGCGCTTGACCAGCGCGCGGGCGAGTGCCACGCGCTGCTTCTGGCCGCCCGACAACTGCTCCGGCTTGCGGTCGGCGAAGGGGACGAGTTCCGTGGTCGCCAGGATGGCATCGACGCGCGCGCGGATCTCGGCCGAGGGCAAGCGCTCCATCTCCAGCCCATAGGAGACATTGGCCCGGACGCTCATATGTGGAAACAGCGCGTAGGACTGGAACATCAGATTGACCGGCCGCTTGTTGGGCGGCGTGCGGGCTATGTCCTTGCCGTCGAGCAGGATGCGCCCGTCGCTCGGCGTCTCGAAACCGGCCAGCATGCGCAACAGCGTGGACTTGCCGCAACCCGAGGGGCCGAGCAGCGCGAAGAACTCGTTTTCCCTGATGTCGAGCGAGATGCCGTCGACGGCGGTGACCCGGCCGAAATTCTTCGACACATGATCTATGGCCAGCAGCGTGCGCGGTTCGCTCATTGGCCGATCATTCCCCGGTTGAGCCGCTGGGACAGGGTCAGAGCGGCGATCGAGACCGTCATGACGATGGTTGCCAGCGCATTGATCTCCGGAGTGATGCCGAAGCGGATCATGGCGTAGATCTGCATCGGCAGCGTCGTCGAGGCACGGCCGGCGCCCGATGTGAAGAAGGCGATGATGAACTCGTCGACCGAAAGCGTGAAGGCGAGTAGCGCGCCGGCGATGACAGCCGGCAGGATCACCGGCAGTGTCACCCGCCGGAAGGTGGTGAACGGGGAGGCGCCGAGGTCGGTGGAGGCCTCGACGATCGACCAGTCGAAGCTTTTCAGCCGCGCACGCACCACCGAGCAGACGAAGGCAAGGTTGAACACGACATGGGCGAGGATGATGGTGTGCAGGCCCATGGTGAGGTTGAGCATCGAAAAGAACGACAAGAGCGCGATCGCCAGCACGATGTCGGGAATGATCATCGGCGCGAAGATCAGCGCTTCGAGTCCCTTGCCATATTGCCGGCGCATCTCGATGCCGATCGCCAACAAGGTGCCGAGCAAGGTCGCGATGGCAGTCGAGACCAGCGCCACGATCAGCGTGTTGAGCGCGGCGGAGAGGATGGCGGAATTGCCGGCCAGCGAGACGTACCATTTCAAGGAAAAGCCGGACCATGCCGTCGGCAATCCGCCTTCGTTGAAGGACAGCGCCACAAGCACCGCGATCGGGATGTAGAGGAAGGCGAAGACGAGGCTCAACACGAGCCAAAGCGTGCGCCGCGTGGCTGGCGAGCGTTCAGCCATTCGCGTTGCCCTCGGCTTCTTCCACATGGCCAGAGGCGCGATTGGCGGCGAGCGCCTGCGCCATCAGTACCAACAACATGATGGCGATCAGCGCCATCGCCAGGGCCGCGCCGAACGGCCAGTCATTGGCGGTCAGGAACTGGTCGTAGACGAGATTGCCGATCATCTGGAAACGGCCGCCGCCGAGCAGCGCCGGGGTGACGAAATTGCCGATCGACAGCACGAAGACGAAGACGGCGCCGGCGGCGATGCCGGGCACGGTCAGCGGCAGAATGACACGACGAAACGTCGTCATGGCCGACGCGCCAAGATCGCGCGAGGCTTCGGCGAGTTCCGGATTGAGCCGCGACAAAGGTGCGTAGCAGGCGAGGATGACGAAGGGCAAATAGTTGTAGACCAGGCCGGCGATGACGGCGCCTTCGGTGTAGAGCATCGAGGGCGGCTCACCGGTATAGCCGAACCAGCGCAGGAGCTGGGTGACAAGCCCTTCGCGGTTGAGCAGCACGATCCAGGCGTAGGTGCGGATCAGATAGTTGGACCAGAACGGCAGCACGGCGAAGAACAGGAACACCGGCTGCCAGCGGCGCGGGGCGGCCGCGATCGCATAGGCGGCGGCATAGCCGATCACCACCGCGATCAGCGTGGCGGTGCCGGCAATGCGCGCCGAGTTGAGGAAGATGCCGGCATAGAGCGGGTCGAAGACCAGCCCGAAATTCTCCAGCGTGAAGGTGTAGTCGATGCCGCCATAGATGCCGCGCCGGAAAAAAGCGAGCGCCAGCACCAGCGCGCACGGCACCACCATCAGCGCGGTCAACCAGACCAGCGCCGGGGCCATCAGCAGGGTGGAGCGGGAGGGTCGCGTCATGCCGCAATCCCGTTGCTGGCCCGCAAGAACCCCCTCACCCGGATTGCCAACCGAATTGCGAAGAGCAATTCGGGGCAATGCGACCTCTCCCCGAGGGGAGAGGAGGTCACCAGCGCTGGCGCCAGCCTCTTCTCCCCGCCGGGGAGAAGGTGGCCGCGCAGCGGCCGGATGAGCGGGCGCTGCGCTGGCGATTGGCGAAAGGCCGCAAGCCGGTGGATCTCCTCATCACAGGGGGAGACAGACGGCAGGCCAGAGGGGGGCGTGAAGGAACGCAAGCTCTAATTCCAGAAGTGCCTACTGCGCGGCCTTGATCTCGCTGACGATCTTGGAATAGTCGCGCTGGGCTTCGCCGACGTCACGCAACTGCTCGAACTTGACGAGGTCGGCCACCGGCATCGCCATGTTGGGGAATTTCGCCAGGAAGTCGGTCGGCAGGCTTTCCATGGCCGGCTTGTTCGGCACCTTGTAGTCGATGTTCTGGGCCGCCCAGGCGTGGTTCTTGGCGTCGAGCATGAAGTTGATGAACTGGAAGGCTGCATCCTTATGCTCGGATGCCTTCATCACCACCATCGTGTCGACCCAGAGATCCGAACCTTCCTTGGGAATGACGTATTTGATCTCGGGCTTGTCGGCGATGCCGTAATTGCACCAGCCGTCCCAGGCCTGCACCATCAGCGCTTCGCCCGAGACCAGCTTCGAATAGAAGGTGGTGTCGTCATAGGCGAGCAGGGTTTTCTTGGCCGAGATCAAGAGGTCCTTGACCTCAGCCATCTTGGCGGGGTCGGTCTCGTTGACGGAGAACCCCTTGTCGAGCTGGCCGGCGGCGAGCAGCCAGCGGTCGGTCGCCAGCATAGTGGTCTTGCCCTTCAGCTCGTCCGACGGCGCCAGCAGGTCGCTCCAGCTTGTCGGCGCGGTCTTGACCAGATCCGAGCGGTAGCAGAGGCCGGTCGTGCCCCAGGTATAAGGCACGGAGAAAGTGTTGCCGACATCATGCGGCAGCTTGGTCGCTTCCGGGTAGAGGTTGGCGAGGTTGGGGATCTTGGCATGGTCCATCGGCTCGGTCAGGCCGAGCTTGTTCAGCACCTCGGCGAAGGGCGAGGAGACGAAGACCACGTCATAGCCCTTGCCGCCGGCGGCAATCAGCTTGCCCATGATCTCTTCATTGGTGGCGTGCACCACGACTTCGCCGGAGACGCCCGTCGCCGTCTTGAAGGCGGCCATGGCATCGGGCGCCATGTAGCCGTCCCAATTGGAGATGACGAGGTCGGCGGCGTCAGCCTGCGCGGACAGCGCCAAGGCAAGGCCGAGAGCGATTGAAGGCATTCTCAGCGCATGGCGCCGCAGGCTGGTTGCACTCATGGCGGACTCCCATTCCGGTTGGTTCGTCGAATTCGTTCTGGACCCGCGCGACATGCGCCGCCGCATCGATCCCGTTCCCTCGGTCTTTTTATCGCCGATTGTGCCGACAGTACTATTGCAGAAAAAAGTACGTCAATCCATAATTTGTCAACCGGCCGAGGAATCTGGCCGATTGCGCTGGAAAGGCCGATCGGTCAAACCAGTGCTGTCACGTCCGTTCACGAGCACAGTCATGCAAACCGCAGCCCGACGACCCCGCACCAATCATCTCGATCTGGCCCAGCGCATCCTGGATGTAGCGCGCCAGCGCGGCTTCGCGCCCGGCACACGCCTGCCGGAGCAGCAGATCGCCTCGCTATGCAGCGTCTCACGCACTCCGGTACGGGCGGCGCTCAGCCTGCTCGCGGAACAGGGTGTCGTGCGCTGGGAGGCCGACACCGGTTATGTCATGGCGATCGACCTCGCCGCGCAGCCGGCGATATCAGCCGAATTGCCCGCCGCCGAGGAAGACGAGCTTGCCGAAGCCATCCTGCGCGACCGGTCGGCTCGGCGCCTGGACCAGACGGTGACCGTCGCCGGGTTGATGCGACGGTACCGTGCCGAGAGAAAGACGGTATTAAAATCGCTTAATAAACTGACGGAAGAAAACCTTCTCGATCGGGCGCCGGGGCAATCCTGGCTATTCCGCCGCGCACCGGACGATCCGGAGGTGCAAGGCGAAAGCTACGAGTTCCGGCTTTTGCTGGAGCCGGCGGCCATCCTGACACCTGGCTTCCAGCTGGATGGGGCGCGCGCCGCGATGTTGCGCCAGGGCATGGAGGCGCTGTCGGCGCTGCCCGACGCCGCGTTCGATACGCGCGAGTTCCAGCGGCTCGACATCGATTTCCACGGCATGATCGCCGAGGGCTGCGTCAACCGCTTCGTCGCCGACGCGCTGGCCGATCATCTCAGGCTGCGGCGGCTTCCCGGCATCTATGCCGGCGTCAACGTCTTCCGGCTGAAGCAATCGTTGCGCGAGCACCTGAACATACTCGACCATCTCGAAAGCCGGCAGTATGAGGTTGCTGCCGATCTGCTTCGCATTCACCTGCGGCTCTCCCGCAGCCAGCGACCGCAGGCGGCCAGCCGCGGCGCCCCCGCGCTGTTCGGCATGATCAGCCGGCCCGAATGAAGAGGATTAATTGACGCGTAAAGCGAGCCCGACCATCGCGCTGTTTCCCGAAGCCAGTTTCGGGGCAGCGTTGAATTGCGTCGGCATCGCACAGGCGCTGCGCGCGAAGGGCGCGCGGCCGGTGTTCATCTGCCATGCCGGGTTTTCCGGCGTCTTTGCCGACTACGGTTTCCAGGAATATCAGTTGCCGACCGAGGAGCCGCTGAGCGACAGCGAGCGCCAGAGCTACTGGCAGGCCTTCATGCGCCGGCATCTGCCGCATTTCAGGCTGAGCCCGATCGATCAGCTAGAAACCTATGTCGCGCCGACCTGGCAGGCAATCGTCGACACGGCGGTCAATGCCGAGGCGCCGCTGCGCCAATTGCTGGCGCGGCTGAAGCCCGATGCCGTGGTGCTCGACAACGTCATCATGTTCCCGGCGATAGCAGCGGCCGGATGCCCGTGGGTGCGCGTCGTCTCCTGCGCCGAGACGGAGCTGCCTGATGCCGAAGTGCCGCCCTATCTGTCCGGGCTTGCCGCCGATGATCCGCAACGCGGGGCGTTCGAAGCCCGCTATCTCGCGGCTTCGGCTCCGGCGCATGACCGCTTCAACCGTTTTCGTGTGGATTGCGGCCTGGCGCCATTGCCGAAAGGCCTGTTCCTCGAAGCCTCGCCCGACCTCAATCTGCTCTTGACGCCGACGATCGTGCGCCGCGAGCGCGCCGAACCGCTCGACCCCGATCGCTTCGTCTATCTCGAAGGTTGCGTGCGCTCGGAAGGGCCGTTCGAGGTGCCGGTTTTTCCACGCAATGGCGGGCCGCTGGTCTATGTCAGCTTCGGCAGTCTCGGCGCCATGGATGTCGGCCTGATCGAGCGCATGCTTGCCGTCTTCGACCGGCTGCCGGCCCGCTTCATCGTCAATGTCGGTGGCCTGCGCGATGCCTACCGCGCGGTGCCCGACAATGTCTATCTCGACGCCTGGTTTCCGCAGCCCTCCGTGGTGGCGAAGTCGGACCTGTTCATCCACCACGGCGGCAACAACAGCTTTTGCGAGGCGCTGCGCTTCGGCGTGCCGTCGCTGATCATGCCCTATTGCTGGGACGGACACGACAATGCGCAACGCGCCGGAGAGACCGGCGTAGGCGACCATATCGGCCGTGACGGCTGGACCGAAGGAGGATTGGAGAGAGCCATTCTCGGCCTGCTGGCCGATGACGCCATGCGCGCCCGCCTCAGGGACAATGCAGCCGAGATGGCGCTGAAACCCGGAACGGACGTGGCCGCGCAAGCCATTCTCTCCCTGATACGGACATGAACGAAATGCTCGACAAGAACACGAATACCGCAATCGCCGACCCCAAGGCCTGGCTCACGCAGCACGGCATCACTGAAGTCGAATGCCTGGTGCCCGACATGAACGGCGTGCTGCGCGGCAAGGCGCTGCCGACCGCCAAATTCCTCAAGGCGCTGGAAGACCGCGCGCTCTATCTGCCGAGCAGCGCCTTCCTGGTCAGCATCGACGGCCGCTATTCCGGGTCTATCGACGAGGGTTTTGCCTATTCGGACCCCGACATGCGCATGCTGCCCGATGTCTCGACGCTGTGCCTGGCGCGGGGTGCGGGGGCAGGCAAGGCTTATGTCTTTGCCGACGCGTTCCACATGGACGGCAGGCCATGGATGGCCTCGCCGCGCCATGTGCTGCGCGCCGTGCTCGATCTCTATCGCCAGCGCGGCTGGCGCGCGGTGGTGGCGCCGGAGCTTGAATTCTATCTCACCGCGCCCAACTCGGATCCGGACAGACCGCTGACCGCACCGGTCGGCGTCAATGGCCGCACTGAAACCGTGCAGCATCCCTATGACATGGCCGCGCTGGAAGAATTCGAGCCGGTGATCCGCCGCGTCTACGAACATGCCGCCGCCGCCGGCCTGCCACTCGACACGCTGATCCATGAATCGGGCACCGCGCAGCTGGAAATCAACCTGCTGCATGGCGACGCGCTGCCGCTGGCCGACCAGGTGCTTTTGTTCAAGCGGTTTACGCGGCAGGCCGCGCAGCAATGCGGCATGCATGCGACCTTCATGGCCAAACCGATCGCGGCCCAGGCCGGCAGCTCGATGCATCTGCACATGTCCGTCGTCGACGAAGCCGGCAACGCGCTTTTCGCCAGCAGCGACGACGCCGACACCGGGATGTTCGGCCATTTCATCGGCGGCCTGCAGAAGTATATTCCCGAAATCATGCCGCTGTTCGCGCCCAACGTGAACTCGTTCCGCCGCATCCGGCCCAACCACAGCGCGCCGGCCAACATCGAGTGGTCGCATGACAACCGCTCCTGCGGCCTGCGCGTACCGGCCGGCGGACGCGCGGCAAGGCGGGTCGAGAACCGGTTGCCGGGCGCCGATTGCAATCCCTATCTGGCGATCGCCGGCTCGCTGCTTGCCGGCTATCTCGGCGTCGAGCAGAAGCTGGCGCGCTCGGACGAAGCGTCGGGCAATGCCTACAAGATCAAGAGCACGCTGCCGAAGACCATGGAGGAAGCGCTCGACCGCTTCACCGCCTGCGGCCCGGTGCGGGAATTGCTGGGCGAGGATTTCTTCCAGACCTATCTGCGCGTCAAGAGCGTCGAGCTCGACCTGTTCCAGAGCGTGGTGACGAGCTGGGAACGCGACCATCTGCTCTTGAAGGTGTGATCATGGCATCTTCGACGGGTTTCAATTCCGGTCTCGATATCGGCAAATCCTATTATGTCGCGACCGCCAATCCGGCGCCGGACCATCTGGCGCTGATCGGCGATGTCGAGGCGGATCTGGTCGTCGTCGGCGGCGGCTGCACCGGCCTGTCGGCCGCCCTTCACGCCGCCGAGCGCGGGCTGAAGGTGGTGCTGCTCGAAGGCGGCAGGATCGGCTGGGGTGCATCGGGCCGCAATGGCGGCCAGATGATCCCCGGCCTGCGCAAGGGCGCCAAGGGTCTGGTCAAGCTCTACGGACCCGAGCAGGCCAAGGTGCTGTTCGACCTCGCCTTCGAGGCGCGCGGGCTGGTGCTCGACATCATCAAGCGTAACGCCATCGATTGCGATCTCAGGCTGACCGGCCATCTGGTCGGCGCGGTCAATGGCTCCGACCTCAAGGATTTGGAAGAAGAAGCCAAGTGCCTCGAGAGCGTGATGAAATTCCGCGAGGTCGAGATTCTCTCGGCGGCAGAGGCTCGGGCCAAGGTCGACACGCCCTATCACGGCGCGATGTATGAGCCGCTCGGCGGCCACATGCATCCGTTGAACTACACGCTCGGGCTTGCCCGCGCGGCTGTCGCTGCCGGCGTCACCATCCACGAGAATTCAGTGGCGGTGAAATTGGAGCGCGAACCCTCGATCCGGATCTCGACGGCAAAGGGATCGGTGCGGGCCAGACATGTCGTGCTGGCCGGCGATGCGCTGCTCAACGGGCTGGAGCCGCGCGTCAACAGCCGCATCATGCCGGTCGGCAACTATATCGTCGCCACCGAGCCGCTGGAGGGCGCTCGCAACGTCATCCCGGCCAATGTCGCGGTGTCCGACACACGCTTCGTCGTCAATTATTACAGGATGTCGGCGGATGGACGCCTGCTGTTCGGCGGCGGCGAGCGCTACACGCCGTCACCGCCGGCCGACATCGCTGGCTTCGTGCGGCCGCACATGGAAGGCACCTTCCCGCAGCTCAAGGGATGCCGCATCGACCATGCCTGGGGCGGACTGGTGTCGGTGACGACGTCGCGGCTGCCGCATGTCGGGCACTATGGCGAGGTCTATTTCGCACATGGCTATTCCGGCAAGGGCGTCATCCTGTCGACACTGTCAGGCAAGCTGCTGGCAGAGGCGATCACCGGCGATGCCTCGCGGCTCGACTTGTTCTCGACACTAAGTCCGATGCCGTTCCCGGGTGGGACGGCCTTGCGCGGGCCGCTCTATGTGCTTGGGATGCTGTGGTACGCGATGCGGGATAGGATCAAGCATTGAGGGGGCGCTTATTTTAGACGCTGACGGGCCAGCGCCCCCCCTCTGCCCTGCCGGGCATCTCCCCCTCGAGGGGGGAGATTGGCAGTTTTGACTTCAGCGCCTCTTCTTCGGAGGTGAAAAATTGGCGAGGCGATCGCGACATCCGATCTCCCCCCTTGAGGGGGAGATGCCCGGCAGGGCAGAGGGGGGCGCCGGCCCGCCGACGCCGGAAAGCATAACAAGGCTTCTCAGACCACAAAAAAGTCCTCGACACGCTGCCTGGCCTCAAGCAGCGCAGGCAAAATCTCCCGCTCCATCTCCGCGACGGAAAACCGTGCCGACTGGGTCGAGACATTGATCGCCGCGACCGTGGGTCCAGCCTTGTCGCGGATCGGCACGGCGATCGAGCGCAGGCCGAGTTCCAGTTCTTCGTCGACGACGGCGAAGCCATCCGTTCCAGCCTTGCCGATGGCCTCTGCGAGCAATGACCTGTCGGTGATCGTCTTCGGCGTCCAGCTTTCGATGGTTGCGCGGCTAAGAAAGGCGTCCAATTCCGCTGGTGTCAGCCCAGCCAGCAGCATCCGCCCCATCGAGGTGCAATAGGCGGGCAGTCTGGTGCCGACGTCGAGCGACACGCTCAAGATGCGCCGCCCGGGAATGCGAGCGACATAGACGACATCCTCGCCCGACAGGATCGCCGCCGAACAGGCCTCGTTCAACTGCGCCGCCACCGCGCGCATGATGGGCGCGGCGAAGGTCCATAGGGAAGTGCCGGCGAGCCAAATTCGGGCAACGCTCAGCAGGCGCGGCGAGAGTGAAAACACACGGGCCGACTGGGTGGCATAGCCGGTGGCAACCAGAGTGAGAAGGAAGCGCCGGGCACCGGCGCGGGTCAGACCCGCTTCCTCGGCCATCTCCGTCAGCGTCATGCCCGAGGGGTGCCGGGCCAGGATCTCCATCACGGCAAGACCGCGCTCGAGCGAGCCGACATGATCACGGGAAACGGTCTCTTCGTCCATCTCGTCCTCTGACAAAGCGATTTCGCCAGCATTGACTCCGCCTGGAAGCAGGCGCAGAAAGTATCACATGCAATACTTATGTTCGCAATGCGAACTTTTTGAATCGTGAGGGTCGCCGCGATGGTCAAGTTCCTGCCGCTCAAACAGGCCGTGGCCGAGAACCTGGGCCATGGCGATACGGTCGCCTTCGAAGGCTTCACCCATCTGATCCCGACAGCCGCGGCGCATGAGGCGATCCGCCAGGGGTTCCGCGACCTGACCCTGATCCGCATGACGCCCGACCTGATCTACGACCAGATGATTGGCATGGGCATGGCGAAGAAAATCGTCTTCTCCTATATCGGCAATCCCGGCGTCGGCCTGCTGCGACGCGCCCGCGATGCGATCGAGAATGGTTTTCCCCGGTCGATCGAGGTCGAAGAGCATAGCCATGCCGGCATGGCCAATGCCTATGAGGCGGGCGCGGCGGGCCTGCCTTGCGCTGTCTTCCGCGGCTATCGCGGCGCCGGGTTGGCTGATGTAAATCCGAACATCAAATCTGTCACCTGTCCGTTCACCGGCGAGGCGCTGGCGGCCGTGCCTTCGATCCGACCCGACGTCACCTTCATCCACGCACAGAAGGCGGATAGAAAAGGCAATGTGCTGGTCGAGGGCATCATCGGCATCCAGAAGGAAGCCGTGCTGGCGGCCAAACGCGCGGTGGTAACGGTCGAGCAGGTGGTCGACAATTTCGACGATCTGCACCCGAACCTGACCGTGCTGCCGCGCTGGACCCTTTCGGCGATCGCGGTGGTGCCCGGCGGCTCGCACCCCTCCTACGCGCATGGCTATTACGCGCGCGACAATGCGGCTTATCTGGAATGGGACGAGATCGCCGCCGACCGGGAAAAATTCCAGGCGTGGATGCAGGCGCACGTCATCGAAAGAACCGCCGACGATTTCGCGGCCCGCGTCGAGCATCTGAGGAAAGCGGCATGAGCGAGCTCGCCTTTACCCCCAACGAGATGATGACGATCGCCGCCAGCCGTGCGTTGAAGAACGACGATGTCTGCTTCGTCGGCATCGGCGCGCCATCGGCCGCCTGCAACGTCGCGCGGCTGACCCATGCGCCCGACATCACGCTGATCTACGAGAGCGGCACGATCGGCACCGCGCCCGACGTGCTGCCGCTGTCGATCGGCGATGGCGAATTGTGCGAAACCGCCATCACCACCGTCGCGGTGCCGGAGATGTTCCGCTACTGGCTGCAGGGCGGCCGCATTTCCATCGGTTTTCTCGGTGCGGCGCAGTTCGACAAGTTCGGCAACATCAACACGACCGTCATCGGCGACTATTTTCATCCCAAGACAAGGTTGCCAGGCGGCGGCGGCGCACCGGAGATCGCGACGTCTTCGAAGGAGGTCTATATCACCATGGCGCAGACCAAGCGCGGCATGGTCGAGAAGATCGATTTCTTCACCTCCTTCGGCCATGGCGAAGGCGGCGATCATCGCAAGCGGCTTGGCATCGACACCGCTGGCCCGACATTGCTGATCACCGATCTCGCTATCTGGAAGCCGGATTTGGTGACCAAGGAATTCACTGTCGTGTCACTGCATCCCGGTGTCACCCGTCAGCAGGTCCAGGAGAGCTGTGGCTGGGTGGTCAAGTTCGCCGAGGCGCTTGACGAAACACCGGCGCCAAGCGAACTCGAACTGAGGACATTGCGCGACCTGCAGGCCCGCACCAAGGCGGCGCATGAGGGGACCGGAAAAGGGAAGGCTGCCTGATATGGCCGAGGCCTATATTTGCGACTACATCCGCACGCCGATCGGCCGCTTCGGCGGTTCGCTGTCTTCGGTGCGTACCGATGACCTTGGCGCCATCCCGCTGAAGGCTTTGCTCGAGCGCAATCCCGGCATCGATTGGCAGGCGGTCGACGACGTCGTCTATGGCTGCGCCAACCAGGCCGGCGAGGACAACCGCAACGTGGCACGCATGGCGCTGCTGCTGGCCGGCCTGCCCAAGGAAGTCCCCGGCTCGACCGTCAATCGCCTGTGCGGCTCAGGCATGGATGCGCTGACCATCGCCGCGCGCACCATCAAGGCCGGCGAAGCGGAACTGATGATCGCGGGCGGTGTCGAATCGATGAGCCGTGCGCCCTTCGTCATGCCCAAGGCCGACACGGCGTTTTCGCGCAATGCAGAGATTTACGACACAACCATCGGCTGGCGCTTCGTCAACCCGCTGATGAAGAAGCAGTATGGCGTCGATTCGATGCCGGAGACAGGCGAGAACGTTGCCGAGGACTTTGGCGTGTCGCGCGCGGACCAGGATGCCTTTGCCGTGCGCAGCCAGGACAAGGCGGTCGCGGCACAAGCCAATGGCCGGCTGGCGAAGGAGATCACTGCGGTGACGATCCCGCAGCGCAAGGGCGATGCGGTCATCGTGTCGAAGGATGAACATCCCCGCGCCGGCACCACGGTCGAGACGTTGGCCAAACTGCCGACGCCGTTCCGGCAAGGCGGCACCGTGACGGCGGGCAATGCTTCCGGCGTCAATGACGGCGCGGCGGCACTGATCGTTGCGTCGGAAGCGGCTGTCAAGAAATACGGGCTGACGCCGATCGCCCGTATCCTTGGCGGTGCGGCCGCCGGGGTGGCGCCGCGCGTCATGGGCATCGGTCCAGCGCCGGCGACGCAAAAACTGTGCGCGCGGCTCGGCCTGACGCCGCAACAATTCGATGTTATCGAACTCAACGAAGCCTTTGCCTCGCAAGGCATCGCCGTGCTGCGCCAGCTCGGCATCGCCGAGGATGCCGAACACGTCAATCCGAATGGCGGCGCCATCGCGCTCGGCCATCCCCTGGGCATGTCGGGCGCCCGCATCTCGGGGACGGCCGCACTTGAGTTGCGCGAGCGCGGCGGCCGCTACGCGCTGGCCACCATGTGCATCGGCGTTGGCCAGGGCATCGCCGTGGCGCTGGAGCGGGCCTAAGCAAATCGCTTCAGGTAACCTTGTCGAAGCCGGCGCCGCCCCTCATCGCCCTGCCGGGCTCTCCCCGTATAGTGACGGAGAGAAGGGGGCTGGCCGCAGGCTGGCGCTTTTTCCTGCAACGCCGACAATTGGCGAAACCATCCATGACAGCACCCTCTCCCCGTCACTATACGGGGAGAGGGTGCCGGCAGGCAGGTGAGGGGCAGCGGAACCTGAAGCGATTGGCCTCTGGTTGCCCCTCCTTGAATAATGGCAGCGGCTCGCTCCGCCAAATTTGACCATGTGGACAAAAGTCCGGACCCGTTCCATAGTTCCCCGTCTGATTTTTGGAACGGCCGGCTCGACACGGCCGTCGAACAGAGGGGCACTTCAATGGAAAACCGGAACAACAAATCTCCTTCGATGCGCGCGGGCCTGTCGCGACGCAATGTGCTGGAGCTGGGCGGGCTTGGCCTGGCGGCGGCGATGCTGCCAGGTGCGGCCTTCGCGGCCGGCAAAAAACTGAAGGTCGCGGCGATCTTCGCCACGCCGATCGAGGAACCCTGGGACAACCAGATTCACGTCGCGCTGCAGAAGGCCGAGAAGGAACTGGGCATCGAATACAAATGGTCCGAGAAGGTGCAGACCGCCGACTTCAGCCGCGTCATGCGCGAATATGCGCAGGGCGGCTATCAACTGGTGCTGGGCGACGCCTTCGCCGCCGAGCGTGAATCGCGCCGCACGGCAAAGCAGTTCCCCAAGACCGCCTGGCTGTTCGGGTCGGGCGCCGGGCCGGCCGAACCCAATTTCGGCGTCTTCGACAACTGGATCCATGAGCCCGCCTATCTCTCCGGCATGATCGCCGGCAAGATGTCGAAGTCGGGCACGGTCGGCGCGGTGGCGGCGATGGGCATTCCGGAAGTGAACCGGCTGGTCAACGCCTTCTTCGCCGGCGCCAAGGAGGTCAATCCGAACGTCAAGAAGAAGGTCGCCTTCATCGGCTCCTTCTTCGATCCGCCGAAGGCCAAGGAAGCCGCGGTGGCACAGATCGATGCCGGCGTCGATGTCATCTATGCCGAACGCTTCGGCGTCATCGAGGCGGCGGTGGAGAAGAAGATCTTCGCCATCTCCAATATGTCCGACCAGTCGAGCCTCGGCCCCGACACGGTCATCACCGGCCCGGTCTGGGACATGTACCCGACGGTCGAGCAGGCGATCAAGCTGGTCAAGGCCGGCGTCTACACCGCGCAGGATTACGGCGATTTCTCGCGCATGGCCAAGGGTGGCTCCTATCTGGCGCCCTTCCACAAGTTCGACAAGACCTTGCCCGCCGAGGTCAAGGATCTGGTCGAGAAGAAGAAGGCCGAGATCCTGGAAGGCAATTTCCGGGTGGATGTGGACGAGAACACGCCGGTTTCGGATTGAGGGTTGTTGGCGAGGGGCGGTGTGTGGCGCCCCCCTCTGCCCTGCCGGGCATCTCCCCCTCGAGGGGGGAGATTGGCAGCGTCTCCGGCGGTTTTTTTGAAGTTTGGAGACTGGCGAAAGCCTACATGACACCCGATCTCCCCCCTTGAGGGAGAGATGGCCGGCAGGCCAGAGGGGGTGCAGCGCATCCCTATCAAGCTGAATCGCAGCCAATTCTTCCCAGGAGCACTCTTGCCCGCCCCACTCATCGAAATGCGCGGCATCACCAAGAGGTTCGGCGCCGTCAAGGCGAACGAGGCTGTGGACCTCAGCGTGGCGCCGGGCGAAATCCTCGGTCTGCTCGGCGAGAATGGCGCCGGCAAGACGACATTGATGAACGTGCTGTTCGGCGCTTACGCGCCGGATGCCGGCGAGATCCTGATCCAGGGCCGGCCGGTGCGGATTACCAGCTCGGCCGACGCGCTGGCCGCCGGCATCGGCATGGTGCATCAGCATTTTCATCTGGCACCACGGCTCACCGTGCTGGAAAATCTGCTCATCGGCATTCCTGGCAAATCGGGGCGGATCGATCGCGCCGGCGGGCTGGCGCGGCTGGCTGAAATCAGCAGCCAGCACGGGCTGACGCTTGATCCGAACCTGCCGGTCTCGGCGCTGTCGGTCGGCGAGCAGCAGCGGCTGGAAATCGTCAAGGCGCTGTTTCGCGGCGCCAGGCTCTTGATCCTCGACGAACCAACGGCGGTGCTGGCGCCGAGCGAGGTCGACGGGCTGTTCTCGGCGCTACGCTCCATGGCGGCGCAAGGGCTGGGCATCATCTTCATCTCGCACAAGCTCAACGAGGTGCGGGCGCTGACGCATCGCTGCACGGTGCTGCGGCATGGCCGTGTCGCCGGGCGGGTAGACGATCCCGCCAACACGACATCGGCCGCAATGGCGCAATTGATGTGCGGCCATGAAATCGTGCCACCGGCGCGCGGGCCATCGAGACCGGGCGAGGCAGTACTCACCCTCGATGGCATTTCGACCTCGAAGCATTCGGGCACGGCGCTGCGCGATGTGTCGCTTGCGGTTCGTGCCGGCGAAATCCTCGGCATTGCCGGCGTCTCCGGCAATGGCCAGCGGGCACTGGCGGAGGTCATCTCGGGCACGCGCGCGCCCGACAGTGGTCAAATGACGATAGCCGGCAAACAGGTCGTGCAATTCTCGCCGCGCGAGGTGCAGGCGCTCGGCCTCGGCCGCATCCCAGAAGACCGCATGACGACGGGGCTGGTCACCAATTTGCCGCTTGCCGATTCCATGGTGCTGCCGCGCATCGGCACATCAGCCTTCTCCGCAAAGGGGCTGCTCAAGCCGGATGCGATCCGCACTTTCGCCGAAGAACAGATCAAGGCCTATGATATCAGATGTCCCGGACCTATGACGCGGGCCGGCGCGCTGTCCGGCGGCAATCTGCAGAAGGCGCTGCTGGCGCGCGAGCTTGCCTTTGACCCGAAGGTTCTGATCGTCTCGCAGCCGACGCGTGGGCTCGACATTGGTGCGGCCCGCTTCATCCACGAAAAATTCCTCGACATGCGCGCCAAGGGCTGCGGCATCGTCGTCATCGGCGAGGATCTGGAGGAGCTGCTGGTGCTCTGCGACCGTATCGCGGTGATGTATGAGGGTCGCATCGCCGGCACGCTCGACAGCGCCGATGCCACAATCGCGCGGCTTGGCCTGCTGATGACCGGCGCTGAGGGGAGCGCTTAGAGTGATTGAATTTTCAGACGCTAGCGCTGCCCCTCACCTGCCTGCCGGCATCCTCTCCCCGTATAGAGACGGGGAGAGGGGCGCTATCATCGATGGTTTCGCCAATTTTCCAGGAGGCGCAGAAAGCCGCGACAGCTCCCTTCTCCCCGTCTCTATACGGGGAGAAGGTGCCGGCAGGCGGATGAGGGGCGGCACTGACATCCGGCAAGCAGAGGGCCACGGCTGATGTTTCGCCTGGAAGCTCGTACCTCCACACCCGCCTGGTTCAATCTGGCGCTACCGCTGCTGGCGATCGCGGCCACTCTTGTCCTGTGCAGCGGCCTGATAGCTCTGGCCGGGGCCGGTGTGCTCGAGTCCTACGGCGGGATGTTCACGGCCTCGCTCGGTGACAGCTACGCCATCACCGAAACGCTGGTGCGGGCCGCACCGATGATCTTCACCGGGCTCGCGGTGGCTGTCGCCTTCCGTGCCAAGTTCTGGAACATCGGCGCCGAGGGGCAGTTGCTGGCCGGCGCGGTGGCGAGCTGCTTCGTCGGCGCCATCCCGATGCCGGGGCCGCTCGCCATGCTGCTGATGGCGCTGGCGGGTGCGGCGGCGGGTGCGGCGGTCGCGCTGGTGCCGGCGACGCTGCGTGTAAAATTCAAGGTCGATGATGTGGTGAGTTCTTTGCTGCTCAACTCGGTTATCTACTATGCGCTAATGGCGCTGATCGAGGGGCCGTGGAAGGACAGCTTCAGCGGCTATCCGATCTCGCCGCCGATCGAGGATTCGGCCAACTTCCCGGTGCTGATCGAAGGCACGCGGCTGCATCTCGGTGTCGTCGCGGCGCTGATCGCGGCACCCCTGATCTGGTTCCTGATCGTGCGCACGACGCTCGGCTTCCGGATCAGGGTCACCGGCGAAAATCCGGAAGCGGCCAGATATGGCGGCATCCATGTCGAGCGGGTGCTGATCTCGACGGCGCTGCTGTCGGGCGCTCTGGCTGGGCTAGCCGGCGTCGGCGAGGTCGGCGGCGTGCATTTCCAGGTGATGAGCGATATCTCGCCGGGCTACGGCTATTCCGGTATCGTCGTCGCCATGCTGGCGCGGCTCAACCCGCTCGGCGTCGTGCCGGCTGCGATCTTCCTTGCCGCCGTGATGACGGGGGCCGAGGCGATGTCGCGCGCGACCGGTGTACCGGCCTTCCTCAGCGATGTCATCCAGGGCACGGCCCTGCTCGCCATGCTGGTGGCGCTGCTGTTCACCGCCTATCGCATCCGCCGCGTCGGAGCCATCGGATGAGCGCGGTATTCGAACAGATTTTTCAGGTTGGCTTTCTCGCCGCCATCATCCGCATCGCCACGCCGCTGGCCTTTGCCACGCTTGGCGAAATGTTCTCCGAACGGGCCGGCGTGCTCAATCTCGGCATCGAAGGCATCATGCTGCTCTGCGCGATGACCGGCTTCACCGCCACCAGCCTCAGCGGCAGCCTGTGGCTCGGCGTGCTGGTTGCGGTGTTGACCGGCATGCTGATGGGCACGCTGCATGCGCTGTTCACGGTGGCGCTCGGCCTCAGCCAGCATGTCTGCGGCATCGGCGTCACGCTGTTCTCGTCGGGGCTTGCCTATTTCCTCTACCGGCTGATCTTCGGCCAGCAATCGGTGCCGCCGAGCATTAAGGGTTTTCAGACACTGCCGATCCCGATTTTCTCAGATATTCCCGTGCTTGGCCCGGCGGTGTTCAACCAATTCGTGCTGGTCTACATGGCGATCCTGGCCATTCCGCTGGCGGCCTTCGTGCTCTACCGCACGCCCTGGGGCCTGTCGGTGCGCATGGTCGGCGAGAATCCGCGCGCCGCCGATTCGGCGGGTGTGAGCGTCATCGCCACGCGCTTCCAGGCTGTCATTCTCGGCGGTGCCTTGATGGGTCTGGCAGGCGCCTTCCTGTCGATGGCGCAATTCAACGCCTTCACCTTCGGCGTGGTGTCCGGACGCGGCTGGGTGGCGATCGCGCTGGTCGTGTTCGGCCGCTGGGATCCGTGGCGCTCGGCGGGTGCGGCGCTGCTGTTCGCCTTCGTCGATGCGCTGCAACTGCGCATGCAGGCGAGCGGTTTGGGGCATATCCCTTACGAGGCATTCCTGATGCTGCCGTTCATCTTCACCATCGTTGCCATGGCCGTCATGTCACGCAACGCGGTGGCACCGTCGGCGCTGCTGAAGCCGTTTCGACGGGAGGAGCGGTAAGGGCGCGAACCCACGCCCACAGCAACTTCACACCAATCTTTGGCGTTTCATGAGAAAATAATTCTGCCAGTGGCCCAAAAATAGCAATCGACAAAGTCTACAAGTTTTATAGATTAATCGGCGAGACGGAGGTCGCGATGTCCTATATCCAGAACGCCCAGACCGACAGCAACGGCCAGAGGCTGGCGAATGCCCAGGGCTTCCGCCCGGCCTATGCCGGCGCTTTCGCCTATCTCGTCTTTGCCCTTGCGTTCGTGTTCACCGGGGCAGTCGTGCTGGGCCTTATCCCCTAAGGGATCGACAGGGGCTGTTGCCCCACAGCTTTCAGGCAATCGGAGTTGAATGAACCGTATCCCGGAGTGCTTTCGCGCGCCTGAGGATTCGCATTTCACAGCATCGGTGATTCCAGCAATGGAGGAGATGACAATGCCGACCGAATTCACACATGTTCCCGGCAAGACCGCCGACGCGGCGGTTCCTTTTTTCTATCACTTCGCCGAGACCGCGACCAAGCTCGGGCTGATCGAGGATAGCGGGTTCCAGAAGATCGTCGTCGACGATTCGGCCGGGCTGCTGACCAACATGGATATTGCGTCCCAGGTGCTCGACCGCACCGCTTCGCTGGAAGTGGTGCTCACCCATTGGGCCGGCGTGATCGAACCGACGGTGGCTGCCCGCCAGCTGGGGTCCATCGACAGGGCGGGCGGCGGACGGCTGGCGCTCAGGATGATCAGCGAGCCGCTGAACGATGACGACGCCGACACACGGCCGGTCGGACATGGCGTCGTCTGGCAGCGCATCGACGAATATCTGGTGCTGTTAAAGCGTCTGTGGTCGAACGATCGGCCCTTCGATCACGAGGGCGCGTTCTACAGCATCAAGGACGGTTATGTGCCGCGCAAGAGCCCGCATGGCGCCGACCTCGTGATCCGTATGGGCGGGCAGTCCGGAACGGCGCTGAAGGTGGCCGGCCGGCATGCCGACGTCTTCGAACTAGCGCCGGGATCGATCAACGATATCAGGCAATTGATGGAGCGGGCGCGTGGCGCCGCAGCCGAACATGGCCGCGCCGGCAAACTACGCTTCGCGCTTCCGGTCAGGATCCACGAAGGTGTTTCCGCCGCCGGCCACAAGGCGGTCGACCTCTCCGGGCCGCCGGCCCAGGTCGCGCTGTCGCTGCTTGCTTATGCGGCTCTCGGCATCGATGAATTCATGATCGTCGGCGTTGATACGCCATGCGAGATCGCGACGGCCGGCCGGGAAACACTAGCGCTGCTGCGCAACTCGCTGGCACGCCGCGAAGTCAGCGAACTCCAGCCTGGAGCTTACGCGCCTCGCCCAGGGTTAGAGACGCGGGCAGCGAGCTGAAACCCATCAATCGTCAGTTGCTTCAGGTCTGTCGCCAAGACGCGACAAGCCAGCGATGACGGCGTCCGAATCGGCCAGCACGCCGAAGACGCCGTCCTCGACCGTCACCATGTGCAACGCCGCTTCATGCGCCCTTTGATCGCCGCTGGCGCAGGCGTCCGAGATCGTCAGGCACTGGAAATTGCGGTCACAGGCCTCGCGCAGCGTGGTGTGGACGCAGACATCCGTCGTGCACCCTGAAAACATCAGATGGGCGATGCCTCGCGCACGCAGCACAAGCTCGAAATCCGTATAGGTGAAAGCGCTGTTGCAGGTCTTGTCGACGATGATGTCGTGCGGCGCGACATCGATCTCCGGAACGATCTGGAACCCTGCGCCCGAGCGCAGCAGGACATCGGTGCCGTCGAGGCCGGCGCGCTTGCGGCGCCATTTCTCATAGGGTGTCATGTCGGCCATGTCGGTACGATAACCCTGCCTCGTGTGGATGACCGTGACGCCGGCTTTGCGCGCGGCCGCGATCAGGCGGTTCACCGTGGGCAGGATCGCCCGCAGCGGCGAGGGGTCATACCCCTTCCTGGCGAAATAGCCCGATGTCGACAGGAAATCCTGTTGCAGGTCGATGACGATCAACGCGGTGCTTTCGGCGACCAGCCTGCCGTCATAGGGGTAGTCGAAAGGTATTGCCTTGATCATCCGGAACTCCTTGCCGCCGGATCACTCTAGCGAGTTCGCATCGATGCGGCGATGCGGCGATGCGGCGATGCGGCGATGCCGGATGCCCGGCATCGTACGGCCTGGGGCGGATATCGCAGACCACCGGCGTCGTGGCGTTTCAGGGATATTACGGCGCATTCCCAAATTCTTGAGAATGAAGTCATCTTTAATGTTGACTAATAGGTTCATGTTTCATAGTCAGCCGGGGCACCTGCCTGCGGTAGCCGGGATTGGAACGCGGCGGCCGCGCTGGAGAAATGCAAGGAAGAAGCTCGTGTCGAGACATGGTTTGTTGGCGGCGTTGGTCGCATCGGTGATCCTGGCGGCGACCGGCGCGATGGCCCAGGAGCAACCGGCTGGTACTGTTCCAGCAGTCGAGGCACCTGCGCCGGCACCCGCTACCCCGGCGGCTGCAGCACCGGCGACATCTGCGCCCGCGCTGCCGGCGGGGGCGACGCCTGCTGGGGCGATAGAGCTGAACTTGCCGCACGATTTGTCGCCATGGGGCATGTTCATGGCCGCCGACATCATCGTGAAGGGGGTGATGATCGGACTGGCCTTCGCGTCGCTCGTCACCTGGACGATATGGCTGGCCAAATCGCTGGAGATTTTCGGCGGCAAGCTGCACGTCCGCCGTGCCGTCCGCGCGATCGGCGATGCCGCGACGTTGAAGCAGGCGAGCCGCGCGCTCGACCGCAGCGGCGGCCCCGGCGCGCTCCTGGTGCGGGCAGTGGAAGAAGAGACCGCGCTTTCGGCCGGTGCGCTCGACCATGTCGGCGGAGACGGGTTGAAGGAACGGGTCAGCTCGCGCCTGTCGCGCATCGAAGCGGCGGCGTCGCGGCGCATGTCGCGCGGCACCGGCCTGCTGGCGACGATCGGTTCCACAGCGCCTTTCGTCGGCCTGTTCGGCACCGTCTGGGGCATCATGAACGCCTTCATCGGCATTTCGCAGGCACAGACCACCAATCTCGCCGTGTCGCGCCAGGCATCGCCGAGGCGCTGCTGGCCACCGCGATGGGCCTGGTGGCGGCAATTCCGGCGGTGGTGATCTACAACGTCTTTGCCCGCTCGATAGCCGGCTACCAGCAGATCCTGGCCGACGCCTCGGCGGGCGTCGAACGGCTGGTCAGCCGGGACCTCGATTTCCGCACCGTCGCACCCGCGACGGCGCTGGCGGCCGAGTAGCGGAGCAAGGCCATGGGCAGCCGGATCCGCCAGACCATGGACGACGATTTCGAGGAGAACCACGAGATCAAGGTCACGCCGTTCATCGATGTCATCCTAGTGCTCCTGATCATCTTCATGGTCGCCGCGCCGCTGGCGACGGTGGATGTCAATGTCGACCTGCCCGGCTCGACGGCAACGCCGGCGCCGCGCCCCGAGACACCGCTTTTCCTGACCTTGAAGGATGATCTCACGCTCGCGATCGGCAATGACGCCGTGCCGCGCCCGGCTTTTGCCGCCACGCTCGACAGCCGCACCAAAGGGGACAAGCAGACGCGGATCTTCCTGCGCGCCGACAAGGCGGTCGCCTATGGCGACCTGATGGAGGCGATGAACCTGCTGCGCGGCGCCGGCTATCTGAGGGTCGCCCTGGTCGGCCTGGAGGCCGCGCCCGCCGGTGATGCCGCCGCATCGGTGCCAGGCGCAACGGCCGCACCATGACACGATCGGCGGCCTCGCCCACGGTGGCGCTGTCGCGCTTCGGCTGGCGCGACCTTGGCCTGTGGGCATGTGCGGCCTTGCTGATGCTTGGCGCGCATGTCGCGGTCGCTTATGTCGTGCAGAAATTCGGTCCAGTCGAACCGTCGGATAGCGGACCGCCGGCCCCCGGTGATCGAAATGGCGCCGATGATGGTGGCACCGGCGGTGCCCGAACAGGCAGCGATGCTCGACGGGGCCATTCCCGACCAGACCGAGCCGTTCGAAGAGACCGAGAAGACCGCCGAGTCCGAGCCCGGCAAGGTGGTCGAGCAAGCGGAGCCTGTTGCCGAGCCGGAAACGGTGCCGCCGGACGGGCCTACGGAGATCGCGAAGGCCGAACCGGTCGACCGGCCGCCGCTGGAGGAGGTCGTCCCCGATACTGTCGAGACCGTCGCGCCGGAGGTTGTCGTTCCGCTGCCGCAGGCAAGGCCGACGGAGCGGCGCAAGGAAAAGAAACCGACCGAAGCCAAGGTCAAAAAGCCTGTCGACAAGCCCAAGCCAAAGCCGAAGAAGGAAAAGGCGGAACCGCCGAAGACGGCAAGTGCCGCGGGCGCCGAGGCCAGGCTCGCCGCGAAGGCGGCGGCGCCGAGATCCGCGCCGGGGTTTTCGGGTCTCAGCCCGGCCAAATGGGAATCGCGGCTGACGGCGTGGATCAACCGCCACAAGCGCTACCCGCGTGCCGCGAGATCCCGGCGCGCGCAGGGCAATGTGAACGTGACTTTCACGATGGACCCGTCCGGCCGGATCCTGTCGGCCCGGGTCGTCCGTTCGTCCGGCGATGCCGAACTCGACCGTGCCGCGCTCGCGGTGCTGCAGGGTGCCACCGCGCCGGCGCCGCCGCCGGAACTCGGCTCGCGCGTCAGCCGTACGGCGCCATTCGTGTTCAGGTTGAATTGAACGGTGTCTATCGCTGGCTCAGCGACTGGCAGAGCGCCTCGACCTGGCAACGCGAAATCGCATCTGGTCATTTTTGGGGGCATTGACGCCGTGTGACGCATCTCGACGTATCGGATGACGTTTGGGCGTTGCCGCGCGGGAAAGGCGGACAATCGATTATTCCGCTGGTGGAGCTGAGGAGGATCGAACTCCTGACCTCGTCATTGCGAACGACGCGCTCTCCCAGCTGAGCTACAGCCCCGTCCAGCGGATGGCGCATTTATCGGGCGACGCGGTTTCCTGTCAAGGCGGCGCTTCACCGAAAACCCGACAGCCGGTCACATGGGTGGAACCTGCCCTTGCCGGTTTGGCGCGTAATGGCTACATGTCGGCAACAATTGGAGACCGGCATGCTCGCCCTCATTCAAACCATCGTCATGGCGCTCGACCTCTATTGGTGGGTCATCATCGCCTCGGCGATCTTTTCCTGGCTCTATGCCTTCAACGTCGTCAACTCGCGCAACCAGTTCGTCGGCAGCATCGGCAACATGCTCTACCGGCTGACCGAGCCGGCGCTGCGGCCGATCCGCCGCTTCATGCCCGACCTTGGCGGCATCGACATCTCGCCGATCATCCTGCTGCTGATCCTGTTCTTCCTCAGGCAGTTCATTCTCACCACGGTGGCGCCGCTGCTGCTGGCCTGACGATCGCATGAGCGCGCCGTTCCGCATCCGCGAGAACGGCGTCGATCTGTTCGTGCGGCTAACGCCGAAGTCTTCCGTGGACCGGCTCGAAGGCGTCGAAACATCGGCGGACGGACGAAGTCACGTGAAGGCGCGGGTCCGCGCCGTGCCGGAAAACGGCGCCGCCAATCAAGCGCTGGAGAAGCTGGTCGCCAAGGCGCTGGGCGTGCCGGTATCGGCCGTTTCGGTCTTTGCCGGCGGCACGGCCCGGCTCAAGACGCTGCGCATTGTGGGTGATCCGGAGGCGCTGGCAAGAAGTGTCGAAGCGCTCTGCGATCAATCCTCTGCCTGAAGTTCAATCTCCCAGCGGCAAACGCGGATCGTCCACCTTCAGCGTGTTCACGCTCTGCTTGATGCGGCGCAGGTTCTCTAGCACCTTCGGGCCGCGCGTCTCGGCGACCGATGTCACGATCATGTCGACGATCGCCAGCAGCGCGTAGCGCGACGATGTCGGCTTGTAGATGTTGCCGTCCTCGAGCGGCTGCAGGTGGATGACCGTGTCGGCGGCCTTGGCCAATGCGGAGTCGGGCGCGGTGACGGCCACCGTGGCGGCGCCATATTGCTGGGCGACCTGCACCGCCTCGATGACCGAGCGCGCGTAGCCGGAGACCGAGAAGGCGACCACGGTGGTGTCCGGCGTGGCGACGGCGGCATACATGCGCTGCAGTTGCCCGTCGATCTGAGCCAGCACCGGCAGGCCGAGCCTGAACAGCCGGTTCTGCATCTCGGTAGCCATCATCGAGGAAATGCCACCCGAACCGATGCACAGCACATTGCCCGATGCCGCAAGGCGCGCGGCGACGTCGACCAGCGTCGTCATGTCGAGATTCTCGCTGGCGCGCTGGATGGCTGTGACAGCCGCTTCGGTGATGGCCGATGCGATGCGCTGCTCGCGGGCGTCGCGGCTCAGCGGTTCCGGCGACAGATACTGGCCGCCGATGGCGATGGCCTGCGCCAGATAGAATTTGAAGTCGCGCAGGCCCTCGCAGCCGAGATTGCGGCAGAAACGGGTGACCGTCGGCTCACTGACGCCGACGCGCGCGGCGATCTCGGAGATCGCGGCCTTGGAGGCGAAGTCGAGATCGGACAGAACGAGGCTCGCCAGCCGGCGATCCGACTTGGTGCCGTCCTGCGACATCAGCTGCAGCCGCGTGATGATGTCGGCAGGCGTCTTCATATCAGCGTTTCCGTCGTCATCTCAGCGGCAGGCCCGTCGCCGTGTCGAACAGATGGATGTTGCCGGGATCGACGGAGACCGGCAGCAGGTCGCCTGGCCGGACCGGCAGCCGGTCGCGGAACACGGCGCGTACCGTATCAGTGCCAATGGCGCCGTAGACATGGGTTTCGGAACCGGTCGGCTCGACGACATCAACCTTGAGCGTCATGGCATCGGTGGCTTCACCGACGATGAAATGCTCGGGCCGGATGCCCGCCTCCACCGCACTGCCTGCCGGCACCGGCTTGCCAGCGAGCGCAAGCCGGCCGCCGCCGACCGACTCGAACCAGGTTTTCTCGGGCGTCGTCTTGAGGGCACCGGACACAAAACTCATCGACGGCGAGCCGAGGAAGCCGGCGACGAACTTGTTGGCCGGCCTGTCGTAGAGCTCCAGCGGCGCCCCGACCTGTTGGATCCTGCCGCGATCCATCACGACGATGCGGTCGGCCATGGTCATGGCCTCGATTTGGTCGTGGGTGACGTAGACGATGGTCGATTTCAGCCGCTGGTGCAGCGCCTTGATCTCGGTGCGCATCTGCACGCGCAGCTGTGCGTCGAGATTGCTGAGCGGCTCGTCGAACAGGAACACCGAGGGTTCGCGCACGATGGCGCGGCCCATGGCGACGCGCTGGCGCTGGCCGCCCGAGAGCTGGCGGGGATAGCGGTCGAGGTAAGAGAACAGGTTGAGGACGCCGGACGCCTTCTTGACCTTCTGGTCGATGGCCGTGCGGTTCTCGCCCCGGATTTTCGGACCGAAGCCGATATTGTCGGAAGCCTTCAGGTGCGGGAACAGCGCATAGGACTGGAACACCATGGCGATGTTGCGCTGTTGCGGCGGCAGGTCGTTGGCGCGCGTGCCGCCGATCAGGAGATCGCCGGAACTGATGGTCTCCAATCCTGCCAGCATGCGCAGCAAGGTCGACTTGCCGCAGCCGGACGGACCGACCAGCACGACGAACTCGCCGCTCTTGATGTCGAGGCTGATCTCCTCGAGAATCTTGTGCTGGCCGAAGGATTTCGACAGGTTGCGAAAATCGACGTCGGTCATGGTCACGCTCCCAATATGTCGTCGATGAACGGCAGGCAGCCGGCCGTCAGCCCCGCATCCACGGGCATCACCACCCCTGTTACGCCCGAGGCCCGGTCGGAAGCAAGGAAAGCCACCGCTTCGGCGACTTCCGAGGCGTTGACGATGCGGCCGAGCGGATAGAGCCGCTGCAGCTTGCCGATTATGTCAGGGTTCTTGGCGAGGCGATGGTCCCAGGCGGCGGTGCGGATCGATCCGGGGCAGACCACATTGGCGCGCACGCCGTTGCGGCCGAGTTCGACGGCGATCGATTTGGCATAGGCGTTGATGCCGGCCTTGGCGGCGGCATAGGCGGGGTTGCCGAAATGCGCGATGGCGTTGACGGAAGAAATGAAGACGACGCTGCCCGAACCGCGCGCGGCCATCGCCTTGACCATGGGATCGGCGAAAATCATCACGCCGGTCAAATTGAGGTCGAGTTCATGCTCGATCCTGTCCGCCGTCAGCGCATCAAGCGTCTCGGCGCGGGTCCAGCCGGCATTGTTGATCAGGATGTCGGGAACGCCGTCCTTTTCGAGCACCGCGGCGATCGCGGCTTCGACTGAATCGCGATCAAGAAGGTCGAAGACATGGCGCGAGGCAAGGTGCGGGCTCGCCAGCGCCTCTTGCGCCCGGTCGCAGCCGACCACCCGCGCGCCCCTGCCGGCCAGCAGTGCGACGATCGCCGAGCCAAGGCCGCCACCGGCGCCGGTGACCACGACGGTCCTGCCTTCGAATTCGGCTCTCGAAACCACGGCGCTTGCTCCTCCCGCAGGTCAGGCAGATGCCGGGAGGCTAAAGAACGAGATGTAATTAAGCAACATATTAATCCGCTTGCGCGCGGCGAATTCATCGATAATGTAGGAAAGTCACATAAATCTTGTGTCAGCACCGGCACAAGGAGCGCGAATGCGCGAAACAAATGGGAGAGATCGGATGAACCTTGCAAAATGGACTGCCGGCCTGATGGCCGGAATGGGCATGCTGGCCTTCGCGGCGCAGGCAGAGGCCGGCGAAGTGCGGGTTACCGTCGCGGAATACAGCGCCAAGACCGGCCCCTACTTCGAGCAGGTGAAGAAGGAGTTCGAGGCGAAGAACCCTGGCATCACGGTCAAATTCGAGGTGGTGCCGTGGGATGTGCTGTTGCAGAAGCTGACCACCGACATCACCGCCGGTACCAATGCGGATCTCTCCATCATCGGCACGCGCTGGCTGATCGACTTCGTCCAGCAGGATGTGGCCGAGCCGCTCGACAGCTATATCACGCCCGAATTCAAGGGCCGCTTCATCGACACCTTCTTGTCGCCCTCGATCATGGGCGGCAAGACCTACGGCCTGCCGATCGCCGCCTCGGCGCGCGCCATGTATTACAACAAGGATCTGTTCGAAAAGGCCGGCATCGCCAAGCCGCCGGCAACCTGGACCGAACTGCAGGAGGATGCGCGCAAGATCAAGGCGCAGGGCGCCTTCGGCTTCGGCCTGCAGGGCAAGGAGATCGAGACCGACGTCTATTACTACTACGCGATGTGGTCGCAGGGCACCGAGATCCTCAACAAGGACGGCACGTCGGGCCTGAGCACGCCGGGCGCGCTGGCAGCCGCCAAGCTCTACAAGTCGATGATCGACGAGGGGCTGACCGAGCCCGGCGTCACCTCCAACAACCGCGAGGACGTGCAGAACCTGTTCAAGCAGGGCAAGGTCGGCATGATGATCACGGCGCCCTTCCTGTCCAACCAGATCAAGGAGGAGGCGCCGAGCCTCAAATACGGCGTGGCCGCCATTCCAGCGGGTCCGACCGGCGCGCGCGGCACCTATGGAGTCACCGACTCCATGATCATGTTCAAGAACTCCAAGAACAAGGACGAGGCCTGGAAGCTGATGGACTTCCTGTTCACCACGGAGCAGCGCGCCAAGTTCACGCAAGGTGAAGGCTTCCTGCCGGTGAACAAGGAAGAGGCCAAGATGGATTATTACGTCAACAACGCCGATCTGGCCGCCTTTACCGCACTGCTACCGGACGCCCGTTTCGCGCCCGTCATCCCGGGCTGGGAAGAAGTCGCCCAGATCACCTCGGATGCCATGCAGAAGATCTATCTCGGCGGCGATCCCGAGACAATCTTGAAGGACGCCGCGGCGAAGGCCAATGCGGTGCTGAAGAAATAGGGGCGGTGCTGAAGAAATAGGGCGTATCTCCCTGCGCCCGTGGCGCGCCCCCGACTCAGGTGGGGCGCGCCACACTTTTAGAAGAAGTATGCAGCGGTGCCTGCGATAAATGGCGAAGACCGACAAGGCAAATCGGAACAAGATCGTCGATGTCGCGCCGCCCCTCATTGCCCTGCCGGGCATTTCTCCCCGTATAGCGACGGGGAGAAAGAGGCTGGCCCCAACCTCGGCGCCCTTCTTGGACGCTGGTGATTGGCGAAATCGGCGACGAAAGCGCCCCTCTCCCCGTCACTATACGGGGAGAGGATGCCGGCAGGCAGGTGAGGGGCAGCGCAGACCGCGTGTAAGGAATTGAAGGCCACCAAGCCCACGGCAATTACGGTACACCCAGCCGATGCAAAATCGCTTCCTGCCCTATCTCCTGACCTTGCCCAGCCTGTTCCTGGCGGCGGTGGTCATCTTCTGGCCGGTCTGGGACCTGATCCAGATCGCGACGCATGACGTCAATCGCTTTGGCCAGCTGCGCGAGTTCAGCGGCCTTGCCAATTTTGCCGTGCTGACCGCCGATCCTGATTTCGTCGCCGCGCTCTGGCGCACCGGGCTTTGGACCGTGCTGGTGGTCGGCGGTGCGCTGCTGGTCTCGATCCCGGTGGCGATGATCCTCAACACCGATTTCTATGGCCGTGGCCTTGCCCGCGTCATCATCATGCTGCCCTGGGCGGTGTCGCTGACCATGACGGCGGTGGTCTGGCGCTGGGCGCTGAGCGGCGAAAGCGGCATGCTGAATTCGGCGCTGATCGGGCTTGGCCTGATCGACCACAACATCCAGTGGCTGGCACAGGCCGGCACCGCCTTTCCGATGCAGGTGCTGATCGGCATATTGGTGACGGTGCCGTTCACCACGACGATCTTCCTCGGCGGCCTGTCGTCGATCCCGGACGATCTCTACGAAGCGGCTGCACTCGAAGGAGCAACGCCGGTGCAGCAGTTCCGCGAGATCACCTTTCCGCTCCTGAAACCCTTCATCAACATCGCCATCGTGCTCAACACCATCTACGTCTTCAACTCGTTCCCGATCATCTGGGTGATGACGCAGGGCGGGCCAGCCAATTCGACCGACATCCTGGTCACCCATCTCTACAAGCTCGCCTTCCGCATCGGCAAACTGGGCGAGGCCTCGGCGGTGTCGCTGGTGATGTTCGCCATATTGCTGATCTTCACCATGATCTATGTGCGCCTCGCCATGCGGGAGCAGCGCGCATGAGCAGCAAGCTGAAGCGGACCGTCATCGCCTGGCTGCTGCTGGCGCCCTTGATCGTGGTGACGATCTTTCCCTTCGCCGTGATGTTCCTGACCGCAGTGAAGCCGCGGACCGAGGTGCTGACACCCACATGGTGGCCGAGCGAGTTCCGCTGGTCGAATTTTTCCGACATGTGGGTGGCGACCGGCTTCGGCCAGGCGCTGGCCAACTCGCTCTATGTCTCCGTGATCGCCACCGTCGGCGCCATCTTGATCTCGGTGCCGGCGGCTTACGCGATGTCGCGCTTTCGCTTCGCCGGTTACGGCGCGTTCCGCCAGTTCCTGCTGATCTCGCAGATGATCTCGCCGATCGTGCTGGTGCTCGGCCTGTTCCGGCTGATGGCCGCCTGGGGGCTGGTCGAATCGACCACCGCGCTCGGCTTCATCTACATGGCCTTCAACGTCGCGTTCACCGTGTGGATGCTGCAGAGCTATTTCGACACCATTCCGCGCGATCTCGAGGAAGCGGCCTGGATGGAAGGCGCCGGCCGCTGGCTGACCTTGCGAAAAGTGTTCTTGCCGCTCTGCCTGCCGGCGATCGCGGTGACGGCGATCTTCACCTTCATCAATGCCTGGAACGAATTCGTCGTGGCGCTCACCATGCTGCGCAGCCAGGAGAGCTACACGCTGCCGATCCAGGTCTTCTCGCTGGTCGCGGGCCGCTACACGATCGAATGGCATCACGTCATGGCGGCGACGCTGCTGGCCACCTTGCCGGTGGCGATCCTGTTCATATGGTTGCAGCGTTATCTCGTCCGGGGCCTCGCGCTCGGGGCGGTCAAGTAGCGATCCCAGCAATTCCAGGAAAAGTGCGCAGCGATTTTCCGTCCGGAATTGCGCCAAACAAGAAGTCTACGGAGCTTTCATGCGCATCTTCACCGCCTCGCTGGCGACCGAAACCAACACCTTCTCGCCGGTGCCGACCGACCGGGCCTCGTTCGAGATGGCGTTCTATGCCGGGCCGGGCAAGCATCCGGAGACGCCGACGCTTTGTTCCTCGCCGATCGTCGCGTTGCGCCGTCGCGCGGCCGCCGAAGGCCTGACCGTGATCGAGGGCACCGCGACCTGGGCCGAGCCCGGCGGCCTGGTGCAGCGGCAGACCTACGAAGCGCTGCGCGACGAGATCCTCGGCCAGCTCAAGGCGGCACTTCCGGTTGATGCCGTCATTTTGGGCCTGCATGGCGCCATGGTGGCGCAGGGTTATGACGACTGCGAGGGCGACCTGCTGGAGCGCGTGCGCGGCATCGTCGGGCCTGAGGTAGTGATCGCCTGCGAGTTCGATCCGCACAGCCATCTGACGCCCAAGCGCGTAGCGGCATCCGACATCATGGCCTATTTCCTCGAATTCCCGCACACCGATTTCTACGAGCGCGGCGAGCACGTCGTCGAGCTTGGCCTTGCCGCGGCGCGCGGCGAGATCAAACCTGTCATCTCGACCTTCGACTGCCGCATGATCCAGGTGCTGCCGACCAGCCGCGAGCCGATGCGTTCTTTCGTCGACCGCATCAAGGCGCTGCACGGCAAGGACGGCGTGCTGTCGGTCTCGGTCATCCACGGCTTCATGGCCGCCGACGTGCCGGACATGGGCACGCGCATCCTGGTCGTCACCGACAATGACAAGGCCGGGGGCGATGCGCTGGCCGAGAGGTTGGGACGTGAGCTCTATGCCATGCGCGAAACGACGGCGATGACCATGCTGAGTACGGCCGACGGCATCGAGCGGGCGCTCGCGGTGCGCGCACAGCGCAAGGACAAGCCGGTGGTCATCGCCGATATCTGGGACAATCCCGGTGGCGGGGTGCCGGGCGACGGCACCATTGTGCTGCGCGACCTCCTGGCGCGCGGCATCACAAGCGTTGGCGTGGCGACGATCTGGGATCCGATCGCGGTGACTTTCTGCCAGGCGGCGGGCGAGGGTGCGGTCATCGACCTGCGCTTCGGCGGCAAGGCCGGGCCACAGGCGGGCGAGCCGATCGACGCGCGCGTCAAGGTGCTGAAGGCTGTCAGCGAAGGCTGGCAGAGTTTCGGACCGAGCCGCGTGACATTGGGACCGTCAGCGGTGGTGCGCATCGAGGGCACTGAGGTCGATGTGATCCTGAACACCAACCGCACGCAGACCTTCGAGCCGGATGTCTTTTCCAACATCGGCGTCGATCCGCTGTCGAAAGACATTTTGCTGATCAAGTCGACGAACCATTTCTACGCCGGCTTCGAGCCGATCGCCGCCGAGATCATCTATGTCGCGGCGCCGAGTTCGTATCCCAGCAATCCGGCGGCGACGAATTATACCAAGCTGACCCGGCCAGTGTGGCCACGGGTGGCTGATCCTTGGGCAGGTGCCGCGGGCGACCCTGCCAATCTCCCCCCTCGTGGGGGAGATGCCCGGCAGGGCAGAGGGGGGCGCGAAGGATCGCGGCGCCGATAGTCTTGGGACAACAAGAAACCAACGAAGGTCGAAATCGCGAATCACAGAAAGGTCGGCGGGACAGCGCCCCTCTGGCCTGCCGGCCATCTCCCCCCTCGAGGGGGGAGATCGGCTAATCACACCAATCCCCGCTTGACCATCATCGCTTCCGGCGAAGGCATCTTTCCGCGAAACGCGGTGTAAAGCTCTTCGGGGTCCTTCGAGCCGCCGGCGGCGTAGATGTTCTTCCTCAGCCGCTCGGCCAGCGCGGGGTTGAAGGGATCGCCCGTCTCCTCGAAGGCAGCGAAGGCGTCGGCGTCGAGCACCTCGGACCACATGTAGGAATAATAGCCGGCCGAGTAACCGTCCCCGGAGAAGACATGGCCGAAATGCGGGGTGCGGTGACGCATGGCGATCGTGTCGGGCATCTCGAGCTTTGCCAATGTTTCGGCCTCGAAACGAAGCGGTGCATCCGGCGCATCGGGTCGTGCATGATAGGCCATGTCGATCAAGGCAGAGGCGGTGAACTCGACGGTGGCGAAGCCGGCGCCGAAAGTGCGCGTGGCCAGCATCTTGTCGAGCAGCGCCTTCGGCATCGGCTTGCCGGTCTTGACATGCAGCGCGTGCTTTTCCAGCACCGCCGGCACCGTCAACCAGTGCTCGTAGAGCTGCGAGGGCAATTCGACGAAGTCGCGGCTGACCGAGGTGCCTGACACCGACGGCCAGGTGACGTCGGTCAGCATGCCGTGCAGCGCATGGCCGAACTCGTGGAACAAGGTCTTCGCCTCGTCGACCGACAGCAGCGCCGGTTCGCCCGCCGGCGGCTTGGCGAAATTCATGATGTTGTAGATCACCGGCTTCGAGCCATGCCCGAGCTTGTAACCGGACTTCAGCGCGCTCATCCAGGCGCCAGAGCGCTTCGAGGGCCGCGCGAAATAGTCGGCCAGGAACAGGCCGCGCTCGCTGCCGTCGGCGTTTTTCACCACGAACACACGCGCGTCCGGATGCCAGGCGGCGATGCCCTTCTTCTCCTCGAAGGTGATGCCGAACAGCCGCGTCGCCACGTCGAAGCAGGCATCGATGACACGGTCGAGCTGCAGATAGGGTTTCAGCTCCGCCTCGTCGAAAGCGAACTTCTCGGCGCGCAGCTTCTCCTGGTAGAAGCGCCAGTCCCAGGCGGCGAATTTTTCGTTGCTGCCGGCTTCCGTCGCCAGACGCTCCAGCTCCTTCTGATCGGCGGCGGCCTTCTCCAACGCCTTTTCCCAGACCGGGTCGAGCAGCGCATGCACCGCCTTCGGCGTCTTGGCCATGGTATCGTCGAGCTTGAGCGCGGCGAAGGAGGCGTAGCCGAGCAGCTTCGCTTTCTCGGCGCGCAGCTTCAGCATGTCGCGCACCACGGTCGTGTTGTCGGACGCACCGCCATTCTGGCCGCGCATGGTGAAGGCGCGATAGGCGATCTCGCGCAGGTCGCGGCGTTCCGAGAAGGTGGTGAACGGCTCATAGATCGAGCGCGACAGGGTGACTGCGTAGCGGCCCTTCTGGCCGCGCATCTCGGCGGCCTCGGCCATCGAGCTTTTCACGAACTCCGGCAGGCCGACGAGGTCGGCCTCGTCGAGGAACAGCGCCCAGTCGCGCTCGTCGGCCAGCACGTTCTGGCCGAAAGTCGTACCGAGCGACGACAGCTCCTCGTTGATCTTGGCCAATCGTATCTTGCCGTCGGCGTCGAGCTTGGCGCCGGAACGGACGAAGCCTTTCCAAGTCTTCTCCAGGACGCGCAGCGTCTCGGGATCGAGTTTCAGGGCTTCGCGGCGCTGGTAGAGATCGTCGACGCGGGCAAACAGTTTTTCGTTCATCGAGATCGCCGAGAAGTGCCTGGACATCTTCGGCGAGATATCGCGCTCCAGCGCCTGGATCGTCTCGTTGGTGTAGGCGCCGGCGCGGCACCAGAAGATCGACGAGACATGATCGAGCGCCTCGCCGCCCAGTTCCAGCGCTGCAAGCGTGTTCTCGATGGTCGGCGCATCCTTGTTGCCTGATATCGCGTCGATCTCGGCCTCATGCGCCTTCAGCGCGGCGTCGAAGACGGGGGAAAAGTCACCGTCGCCAATATGGGCAAAATCGGGCAGGCCGAGCGGGTCTCGCCACGCGGTCAATGGATGGGCGGCGAGATCGACGACTTTCGTGGAGGGCATGGAGGGTCTTTCGCTGGCATCAGGAAGGAGGGTGTCACCGATGTAGGACGCGGTCCGCGGGCCCGCAATATGCCAGTTGGCCGCTCCGCTCAGTAGCCCTCGCAGTTTTCTGCGATCGCGGCCTGCGATCTGGCGGTGATGCGGTTGTCGCTCACCGCGAAGGTTTCCTGCATCAGCATGTCATTGTGGGGGAAATCGTAGCAGGCGATCACGGTGGTGACCCCGCCTTCGCTCTTCTCGATGCGGTGCCGGATAGCGGCCCCGGCAACCGCGCCTTTCCATTCGTCGAGCGAGGCGATGAATTCCTGCTTGCTCTGGACGACGCCGAGATCGTCGAGCTTGATGCGGACGTCGTCGGCGAGCAGGTCCGCCAACTCGGTGCGATCGGCGACCAGCAGAGCCGAATACCAGCGGCTGATGATGGCGCGGTCATCGGCGCCAGCGGCCATGATCGCCAACAGCGATAAGGCTGCCGTGAAAACGACCGGCCTGACGTCCATCAGCGGGCGCGCCGCCCCCTTCATTCCAGCACCGGCCGCTCGAAATCGCCGGTCTCCTTGTTCATCACCCAGAGCTCGCCGGTCGAAATGTCGAACCAGGCGCCGTGCAGCGACAATCGCCCCTTGCCCTCGAGGATCGAGACGCAGGGAAAGGTCCTGAGATTGGCGAGGGAATAACGGATCGAGATGCGCTCGAGTGCCGTCTGGCGTTCCGTCGCCGTCATGAAGGTGCTCGCCGACACCGTCTCGGCGGCCGGCGCGATCAGGCTCATCCACTTGCCGATGAAGTCGCCGGGCGACAGCGGCGCGGCGTTGGTGTCGAGCGCGGCGCGGATACCGCCGCAGCGGCCGTGGCCCATGACGACGATGTTCTTGACCTTGAGGCTCTGCACCGCGAATTCGAGCGCCGCCGAAGTCGAATGGAACTCGCCGTCCGGTTCGTAGGGCGGCACCAGATTGCCGACATTGCGCAGCACGAAGAGCTCGCCGGGGCCGGCGTCGAAGATCGCCTCGGGCGCTGATCGCGAATCGCAACAGGCGACGATCATGGTCTCGGGCGCCTGGCCTTCGCGGGCGAGCTCGCGATAGCGGCCGCTCTCGGTGGGGTAGCGGCCGTTCATGAAATTGCGGTAGCCGGCGAGGAGATGGTCGGGAAGATGAGGCATGGGCGCCTAAGGCCTTTCCGGTTGGAGGCGGCAGCTCGTTGCGATCGACGAATGGCTCTAACGGTAAAAGCCCGCTGCGAGCAATGCAGAATTGCGGGGTCTGGTCATAAATGCCATGCGCCAAAGCGGGACGCCCGCCGACTTTGTCACGCCCAGATGGCGACCGGTATGCCAAAACCGTCAGCGAGCGGCGGGTTGGGAAACGGTTTTGCTTCGCCGCCGGCGATGCGGCCGGCGATCAGCATCATGGCCGCCGCGTCGAGGAAATCGTCGGCGGACGCACCACGTGGCGGCGGCTGGTCGAGGAAGTCCGTGTCATAGCCGTGCCGGCAAAGCAGCGCTTTGCGTTCAGCCATGCCGGCCGGATTGACTTTTCCTTTGATCTTCTTCGGCAACAGCATGGCCTGATCGCCGTTCAGACGGCAGAAGGCGACTTCCGGATGCGATTCGAAGACGCGACCGCGCAGCTCGGGCCGCGCGATCAGCAAGGCGTCGATCTCGCGGATTTTCGAGAAGATGCCGAAGGCCTGAATGGAAACGCCGCGCGGTGGATCGGATGTGGTCCTGGCCACGTCGCTTGCTCTGATATGTGCCGCGTACCAGGCTTCGGTCGTGGTGAAGCCGCTGGTGTCGGCATAGAGCGCGGCGCGGGACGGGATCGAAAAGACGCTGGACTGGCGCGCGCCGAGCAGCGGCCGCACCAGCGCCTCCGGTCCGCGTCCGCCCTTTTGCGAAAATTCCGGTAAACCGATCGGCATGTCGACGGCGACGATCGCGTCATCGGGGACCGCCGCCAGCAGGGCAGCGAAGGTGGGGAAGACGTCGACCGAAGGCGCGGCGTCGGGGTTACGAGGTGTCGAACCGAATTCGCGCAGCACGGCGATCCAGCCGGCCTTGCAGCCATCGACGCCGACGAGCACGACTTTGGCCGGGGTCACGCCCGGCGGTCCCGCCCCGGATGCGTGAGGTGGCGCAGCTGGACCATGGCCATCGGGTGCGACAGGCTCTGCGCATCGGTTTCGAGCTGCAATTCGTCGCCGCCGCGTTTTGCCGTGCGCGCCAGGATCTCGTAGACCGCCGCCGTCGTCGACTGCAGCGCCTTGATCGCCGGCTGGCCGGACAGGATGCGCGCCAGGTAGACCGCTGCGGTCAGGTCGCCCAGGCCGTTCGGTGGCTTGTCGATCAGGCGGTGCTCGGCCAGCAGCGCCTGGGTGCCGTCGAGCAGCAGATTGCCGGTGCCGCCTGAAATCATGGATGGCGCCGAGGTGACCAGCATGGTCGGCGGTCCGGCATGGAGTGCCGCCGAGATCACCGATTTCAGGTCGGGCAGCGGCGCGCCGGCCATCCATTCCAGCTCATAGCGGTTGGGGGTGGCGATGTCGGCGATCGGCATCAGCCGGTCGCGCATGGCGGCGGCGGTGGGCTCGGGCACATAAAGGCCGCCGGAATCGCCCATCACCGGATCGCAGATATAGATGGCATCGGGCGTCCTCGCCTTGACCGCGGCGACCAGCGAGGCGACCGCCTCGGCCTGGCCGGGCTCGCCGAGATAGCCCGACAGCACGGCGCCGACCTCACCCAGCCACGGCGCGCGCTCCAGATCGGCCATCAGCGCCTTGAACTGGTCGAGCGGCGGCACGATGCGGGTCGCCCGGCCATGGCCGGGATGCCAGGGCAGAATGATTGTCGGCACGGCCCAGACCGGAAAGCCCAACGTCTCCAGCGCGAAGACGGCGGCGCGGTTGCCGACGGAGCCACGGGCGACATGGCTGGAAATGACGATGACCGCGCGCGGCGCGTCGGTTTTTTCGGCGCTCATTGTTTTTTGATTCCTAGCGGCCCCGGGTGAGGAAAAGCACGAGCCAGACCATCAGGCCCAGCGCCAGAAGCAGGCCTAGTATCCTGCCAACGCGCGTGCCCCAGACTTCGATCGGGTCCGTGCGGTCGGCATCGGCCGCCGAGACATGGTCGCGCATGCCTTTCGTCGTCCGTGCCACGAAAGAGTTGCCGGCCGGATCGGTCTCCTGCGCGACGCGCTGGAGGATACGGCGCGATTCGCTGTCACTGTCCTGGCGTCGCGCCATGATGATGTCCCGTTCTGATCGGACCTTATCGCGTTCGCGCGGCCAATCACAGGGCCTTGCGCGGCACGATATACGCCGAGCCTGCTGCAGGGGTCGGGGCCGTTTTCTTGCGCGCCGATTGTGGTAATGCTTCGCCTGCAACTTCTATCGAGGGACCCCCATCATGCTTGCCCAGCGCCTTGCTCGACCATCGCCATTCCGCACGCTGCCCGCCTTCCTGATGATGGCAATCGTGCTGCCGCTGCTTGCCGGCTGCGGCTACAACACGATCCCGACGGCGGAAGAAAACGCCAGGGCGGCATGGAGCGAGGTGTTGAACCAGTATCAACGCCGCGCCGACCTCATCCCCAATCTGGTCGAGACGGTCAAAGGCTATGCTTCGCACGAAAAGGACACGCTCGACGCCGTTGTCCAGGCGCGCGCCAAGGCGACACAGATCACGGTGACGCCGGAAACGCTGAAGGATCCGGAAGCGCTCAAGAAGTTCCAGGATGCCCAGGCGGGGCTGACCAGCGCGCTGTCGCGGCTGATCGCGGTGTCGGAGGCCTATCCCGACCTCAAGGCCAACCAGAATTTCCTGGCGCTGCAGGCGCAGCTCGAAGGCACGGAGAACCGCATCGCGGTGGCGCGGCGCGACTATATCCAGGCCGTCAGGGACTACAATCTGACGCTGAGGACGTTCCCCTCGGTGCTGTGGGCGACGCTCTGGTTCCGCGGCAATCAACCTTTCGCGAACTTCACCGTCGACGAAGACAAGATGCAGGTGCCGAAGGTCGATTTCGGCACGAAGCAGGGCGGGTGAACGGCGAAAAGTCATCGGAATAAATTCCGCGAAAAGACGGATCGCTGGCATGCAAACACCCCCCTCTGTCCTGCCGGACATCTCCCCCTCAAGGGGGGAGATTGGCAGCTTTGCGGTCGGCTCCCAGTCTCAAACCTTGACGATTGGCGAAACCCTGGATGACATCCAATCTCCCCCCTTGAGGGGGAGATGTCCGGCAGGACAGAGGGGGGCGCTACGGAACACCTACCTTTCCTTTCTTGGCCTTCTTGCCAGCATACTCTTCCTCCCCCTAACCGCCTTCGCCGCCGATCTACCGGCGCTCACGGGCCGCGTCGTCGACAATGCCGGCATCATCGATGCCGCGACCAAGGCGGCGCTGACGCAGCAGCTGGCGGACTTCGAAACCAAGGGCTCCGACCAGATCGTCGTCGCCACCATCCCCAGCCTCGGCGGCGAGGAGATCGAACCCTACGCCAACCGGCTGTTCCGCTTCTGGAAGCTCGGCCAGGCCAAGAAGAACAACGGCGTCCTGCTGCTGGTTGCGCCCAACGACCGCAAGATGCGCATCGAGGTCGGCTATGGGCTGGAAGGCACGCTGACCGACCTGCACACCAAGCTGATCATCGAGAATGACATGGTGCCGGCCTTCCGCGCCGGCGATTTCTCCGGCGGCATCTCGAAGGCCGTCGACGACATGATCATGGTGCTGGAGGGCAATCCGGAGGAGCTGGAGGCGCGCGGCAAGCGCAACGAGCAGGCGCCGTTCAATTCCGACGACCTGTTCTTTGCCGTCTTCATCAGCATCTGGGCGATCATTTTCTTCGGCAGCATCGCGGCCTCGGTCCTGCCGCCGATCTTCGGCCAGAAGCTCGGCCCCGGACGTTATCGCTGGCTCGGCATGACCTTCGAGCCGCACCGGCGGTCGTCCGGTGGATGGTCGTCGGGTGGTGGTGGCTGGTCGTCCGGCGGGGGCGGGTTTTCAGGTGGCGGAGGCTTCTCCGGTGGCGGCGGCTCGTCCGGCGGTGGCGGTTCTTCGGGAAGCTGGTGAGACAAGATCATGGCAACACGACCGATCAGCCCGCAGGATCATGAGCGCATCGCCGCTGCGATCCGGTCGGCGGAATCCAGGACCGACGGCGAGATCTATTGCGTCGTGGCGCATGCAAGCGATGGCTATTTCGCCCCTGCGGCCTTGATGGCGACGCTCGGCATGCTGGTCGTCAGCCTCGCGGTTGCCTATGGGCTGGAGGCCTGGTGGCTCGCCATCCGCCTGCCGCATTTCGTCATCGCTGAGTTGCTGGCGCTGGCCTGCGTGCTTGCCTTGCTGTGGACGCTGCCCGGCCTGCGCATCCATATGGTGCCGCGGCGGCTGCGCTATCAGGCCGCGCACGCCAATGCGGTCAAACAGTTCCTCGCCCGCAACGTCCACCGCACCACGGCGCGCACTGGCGTGCTGATCTTCGTCTCGATCGCCGAGCGCTATGCCGAGGTGGTCGCCGATTCAGGCATCGACGCCAAGGTCGGCCAGCATGTCTGGGACGGCGTGGTGCGCGATCTGACCGCGCATGCCGGCGACGACCGGCTTGCCGACGGTTTCGTCAAGGCGATCGAGCAGGTCGGGGCGGTGCTGGCCGAGCACTTCCCGGTCACGCCGGGCGATACCAACGAGCTTGACGACCATCTGGTCGAAATCTGAAAGCTCGCCTGCAACCGCTCCTCAGCCGGATTCCTGACAGGCTTTACCGGATGTCGCCAGCGTCATGATCGTCTGTGCGTAAGCGGACCATCGGTCGCCCCGACTCTTGCAATCGGGCAACGCGGGTTTATGGTTAACAAATCATGAATACGCTGACGATCGACATTCGGAAGGCAGACCCGCGCGATGCCGGCGCCATTGCCGAGGTGCACCTGGAAGCCTGGCGCGGCGCCTATTCCGGTATCATTCCGCACCGTACTCTGACGTCGATGATCAACCGCCGGGGAGCCGATTGGTGGGCGAATGCCATCCGCCGCGCCGCCACCGTGCTGGTCGTCGAGATCGGCGGCAAGATCGCCGGCTATGCGACGATCGGCAAGAACCGCGCCAAGGAGCTCAAGCAGCAGGGCGAAATCTACGAATTGTACCTGCGCCCGGAATATCAGGGCATCGGGCTCGGCAGGCGGCTGTTTTCGGCAGCCAGGGCACGGCTTGCCGACCATGGGCTGAAAGGCATGGTGGTGTGGGCGCTGGAAGACAACCAGAACGCACTGGCCTTCTATGCCGGGGCTGGCGGCCGCGACATCGCCGAAGGCGTCGAGATTTTCGAGCAGAAGGCGCTGAAGAAGGTCGCTTTCGTCTGGGAGTGACCGCCGGGGGATGATCGGGGAAGGCGAAGCCCCCGACTCACGCAAAATCACGGCGCTGAAACATCTTGTGCCGATGATTGAACGCGTCGAACGCCATCGCATCTCGCGGGATGCATTTAAGCACCATTCGCCGCATTGCACCATTTTGCGCCGCCCGCTATCTCCTGCCGATCGAGAGAGGGACAAAAGCCATGCGCATCGAAGCCATAGCCACTGGAAAGAATCCGCCTGACGACGTCAACGTCATCATCGAGGTGCCGATTGGCGGCGAGCCGATCAAGTACGAGATGGACAAGGAGGCCGGCACGCTGTTCGTCGACCGCTTCCTGCACACCTCGATGCGTTATCCCGGCAATTACGGCTTCGTGCCGCACACGCTGTCGGGCGATGGCGACCCGATCGACGTGCTTGTCTGCAACACGCGCGCTTTGGTGCCGGGCTGCGTCATCAACGTGCGGCCTATCGGCGTGCTGATCATGGAAGACAATGCCGGCCAGGACGAGAAGATCATCGCGGTGCCGTCGCCAAAATTGACGCTGCGCTACGAAAACGTCACCGAATACACGCAGCTGCCCGACATCACGCGCCAGCAGGTGCAGCACTTCTTCGAGCACTACAAGGATCTCGAGCCCGGCAAATGGGTCAAGATCGAGGGCTGGCACGATTCCAAATACGCCAAGAAGATGATCATGGACGCGATCGACCGGGCAAAGGCGAGCAAGTAGCTCGAGCGGTCAGTTGTCGACCCGGCCGAAAGCCGGCACGTTGCCGACCACCACGCGCTTGTCCTTGCCGCAGGCAAAGCCTTTCGCCTTTTCATCGGCGATCTTGCGCGCTTGGTCGTTGGCAATGGGGTTGCCGGTGGCCAGCACCAGGCCGACGGTGCAGCCGTCACGGACGTCCATCTGGGCGACCTTGGCGACGAGCAGCACCTCGGTCTTCTTGGTCTCGTCCTCGGGATTGCTGATCGAGCGGCGGTGGATGACCGCGAATGGCACGGCCTTGTCGCCATTGGTTTCGATGCGCCACTCGACCTTGGCCCCGGACGAATTGAAGGCCGAAAAACTCTCCCAGGCGGACGTCATGTCGCCGCCGGGCGGAAAACCGTAGAACAGCGATTCGCGGGCATCGTCATATCCGATCAGCACGGAATAGCCGCGATAGCCGGAGCAGGCGAGGTCGGCCCAGTCGCCGTCGCCCTGCTCGGCCTGCGCATAGGTCACACAGTCCTTCTTCCAGTCGAGGTCGGTGTAGGCGCTGGATATCTCGCCGGCTTGTGCCGCCTGGCAAAGGCCGGCGAAGGTGAGCGGGATCAACAGGCTTCGCATCGCGGAGATCTCCGTTGGAGGTCGTCCCAGCGTATCGCCAATGGCTATTTCTTCAAGCTCGCTTCGATCAGCAGGTCGGCGTTGCGGGCAACCGACTGTGCCGGTCCGCCGAGGCCGAACAGCTGGCCGCTGATATAGGCGCCTTCGATGAGCAGCAGCAGCCCGTCGCCCAGCGTGTCAGGGTCCTGCGCGCCCATCGCAGCCGCCATGGCGCGCAGGCGGCGGCGCAATTCCTGCTTGTTGGCCTCGCTGACGACGCGGGCCGGATGGCTGTGATCGGGATATTCGACCGCCGCATTGGTCATGCCGCAGCCGCGATAGTCCGCCACTTGCGTTCGCTTGCCGATGCGGGTCAGGAAAGCCTTGATCTGCGCGCGCGGGTCGCCGGGATTGGCGGCAACGGCCTCATCGAAACGCTCCCAGTATTCAAGATCGTATTGCCTGAGGTAGGAGGCGGCCAGTTCGTCCTTGGAGGGAAAGCTGCGATAGAGGCTCGGCTTGGTGACGCCGGCGCGCTTGACGATCTCGTCGACGCCGATCGCCCTGATACCTCGCCGGTAGAACAGGTCATAGGCCACATCGAGGATTTTCTTGGCAGCCTTGGGTGGTGCCGATGCATGACCGTCGCTGATGGCCAGTTCAATATTTTTGTCGGTTGGCATCACGGGACTCGATTGACAATGTTACCGATCGGTACGTATACATTCCCATCCTGCAACGTACCGGTCAGTAACATGATAGCTCAATCCCGTCCATTTGGCCAGCGCTACGCTTTCGTCGTGGTCGGTGTCATCTTCCTCTGCCTGCTGATCGCGGCCGGCCTGCGTTCCGCGCCTTCCGTCATGATGCTGCCGCTGGAAAACAGTTTCGGCTGGCGGCGCGACATCATTTCGCTGGCCGCGGGCGTCGGCATCCTGCTCTATGGGCTGACCGGTCCGTTCGCCGCGGCGCTGATGGAGCGCATCGGGCTGCGCCGCACGCTGCTTGCATCGCTGGTGGTGATGTCGGGTTCGACCGCGCTCAGCCTGATGATGACCAAGCCCTGGCATCTGTTCATCACCTGGGGTGTTTTTTCCGGTATCGGATCCGGCGCCGTCGCCAGTGTGCTCGGCGCCACGATCGTCAACCGCTGGTTCAAGACCAATCGCGGCCTTGTCATGGGGCTGATGTCGGCCTCCAGCGCCACAGGCATGCTGGTCTTCCTGCCGCTGATCGCTTCGCTTGCCCAGGCTGGCGGCTGGCAGCCTGTCGTCATCGCCGTCGCGATCGCCACAGCGGCGCTGATCCCTCTGGTCTGGCTGCTGGTGCCGGAGCGCCCGGCCTCGATCGGCATGGTGCGCTATGGCGCCGAGGCGGATGATGTGCCGCCGGTGTCGCCGGCCTCGCAAGGCAATTTCCTTGCGCATACGCTCAACACGCTGCGCCGCGCCGCCGGCACGCGGGTGTTCTGGTACCTGTTCGCCACCTTCTTCGTCTGCGGCTTCACCACCAACGGACTGGTCGGCACGCATCTGATCGCGTTCTGTGGCGACATGGGCATTGGCGAGGTGCAGGCGGCAGGCCTGCTGTCGATGATGGGCATTTTCGACCTGATCGGCACTACGCTGTCGGGCTGGCTCACCGACCGCTACGACCCGCGCAAGCTGCTCGGCGTCTACTATGCCATCCGTGGCCTGTCGCTGATCTACCTGCCCTATTCCGGCTTTTCGGCAACCAGCCTGATCATCTTCGCCGTGCTCTACGGCCTCGACTGGATCGCCACCGTGCCGCCGACGCTGCGGCTGGCCAACGAAGCCTTCGGCGACCGCAGCGGGCCGATCGTGTTCGGCTGGATCGTCGCCGGCCACCAGGTGGGTGCCGCCACCGCCGCGGCCTTCGGCGGCACCATGCGTGAACTGCAGGGCAATTACGAACTGGCGTTCCTGATTGCCGGCATGACCGCGATCGCCGCCGCCTGTATTTCGCTCCTGATCAACACCAGCCGGCCGGCCTTCGATCCGGAACCGCAGGCCGCTTGAGGCGCGGCAGGCGAATTTGGCGATCTCCCCACTTGTGGGGGAGATGCCCGGCAGGGCAGAGGGGGGCGCTGTCCCGCCGACCTTTCTCAACAAACCGCTGGATCGGCTCAGCGTCTTGTAGCGTAACCGAGCCGACCGAATTTCCTGCTGCTACACGATTTTCCTGCAAATGTTCCGAAGGGCGCCGACGCAGGTTTTCAGCGCCGGCAAAACTCAAAGGGTGGTGCTCTACGGCGCCCCCCCCTCTGTCCTGCCGGACATCCCCCCCACGAGGGGGGAGATTGGCAGCGGCGCGGGCAGCGCGAGGCGTCTCAGTCGGGGTAGCAGACCATTGGAATGTGGGGCCAGACCGCTGTGTCGCAGCTCGCGCTGGCCTGTCTCTGCTTGAAGGCGGCGCTGACCGGGCCGGTCACCATCGGGTCGACGCCGTCGGGCGCGTCGGCAAAGGCCTGCTGCGCGGAAGGCGCATCAGCCGGCAGGACGGACCGCGCCTCCTTCAGCGTCGCGGCCGATTGCGCGGCGTTGGCCGCCAGCAGGACGGCAAAGGCTGCGGACGCGATCAGCGGCCAAAATCGGTTGAGTTTATCGGTCATGACGTTCGAACTGTCCGGGCCCTGAAAAGGTTCCCGCCTTGGTTAACAAAATCATTTCACACGCAGATGCTTAAGATTTGATGAGTATTTGGTATCGCGCGTCCCCTTTCGCAACTGCGAAAAACCCTGTATGAGCCGCGCAACCGAAAGAGGCAGCGCCTTTGGCCTGCTGCCTGCAACGCTTCCGAGACCAGAATCATGAACCTCCGTAATATCGCGATCATCGCGCACGTCGACCATGGAAAGACCACCCTGGTCGACCAGCTTTTGAAACAGTCCGGCTCCTTCCGCGACAACCAGCGCGTCGCCGAGCGCGCCATGGATTCCAACGATCTCGAAAAGGAACGCGGCATCACCATCCTGGCCAAGGCGACGTCGGTCGACTGGAAGGACACCCGCATCAACATCGTCGACACCCCCGGCCACGCCGATTTCGGCGGTGAGGTCGAGCGCATCCTGTCGATGGTGGATTCGGCCATCGTGCTGGTCGACGCCGCAGAAGGCCCGATGCCGCAGACCAAGTTCGTCGTCGGCAAAGCGCTCAAGGTCGGCCTGAAGCCGATCGTCGTCATAAACAAGATCGACCGTCCCGACGCGCGCCATGTCGAGGTGGTCAACGAGGTGTTCGACCTGTTCGCCGCGCTCGACGCCACCGACGAGCAGCTCGATTTCCCGATCCTCTATGGTTCGGGCCGCGACGGCTGGGTGTCGGAAAACCCGGAAGGCCCCAAGGACCAGCAGCTTGCGCCGCTGTTCGACCTCGTCATCAAGCATGTGCCGGCGCCGACCGTCCATCCCGGCCCGTTCCGCATGATCGGCACCATCCTGGAAGCCAATCCCTTCCTCGGCCGCATCATCACCGGCCGCATCGAGAGCGGCACGCTGAAGTCCAACCAGGCGGTCAAGGTGTTGCACAATGACGGCACCCAGATCGAAACCGGCCGCATCTCCAAGATCCTCGCTTTCCGTGGCCTCGAGCGCCAGCCGATCGAAGAGGCGCAGGCGGGTGACATCGTTGCCATTGCCGGCCTGTCCAAGGGCACCGTCGCCGACACGTTCTGCGACCTGGCGGTGACCGAGGCGCTGCATGCGCAGCCGATCGACCCGCCGACCGTGACCATGTCCTTCCTGGTCAACGACAGCCCGCTTGCCGGCACCGAAGGCGACAAGGTGACCAGCCGCGTCATCCGCGACCGGTTGCTGCGCGAGGCCGAAGGCAATGTGGCGCTGAAAATCGAGGAATCGCCCGACAAGGATTCGTTCTTCGTCTCCGGCCGCGGCGAATTGCAGCTCGCCGTGCTGATCGAGACGATGCGCCGCGAAGGTTTCGAGATCGCCGTCTCGCGTCCGCGCGTCGTCATGCAGAAGGGTGAGAACGGCGAATTGCTGGAGCCGGTCGAGGAAGTCGTCATCGACGTCGACGAGGAGCATGCCGGCGTCGTCGTGCAGAAGATGTCGGAGCGCAAGGCCGAAATGGTCGAGCTGCGGCCCTCCGGCGGCAACCGCCAGCGCATCGTCTTCCACGCGCCGACACGCGGCCTGATCGGCTACCAGTCGGAGCTTTTGACCGACACGCGCGGCACCGCCGTGATGAACCGGTTGTTCCATGCCTACGAGCCCTACAAGGGCGAATTGCCCGGCCGCACCAACGGCGTGCTGATCTCCAACGAGCAGGGCGAGTCGGTCGCCTACGCCATGTGGAACCTGGAAGATCGTGGCCCGATGGTCATCGATCCGGGCGTCAAGGTCTATCAGGGCATGATCATCGGCATCCACAGCCGGGACAACGACCTTGAAGTGAACGTGCTGAAGGGCAAGAAGCTGACCAACATCCGCGCCGCCGGCAAGGATGAAGCGGTCAAGCTCACGCCGCCGATCCGCATGACGCTGGAGCGCGCGCTGGCCTGGATCCAGGACGACGAGCTGGTCGAGGTAACGCCGAAGACCATTCGCCTGCGCAAGCTCTATCTCGACCCGAACGAGCGCAAGCGCTTCGAGAAGTCGTCCAAGGCGGTCGGCGCGGCGTAGGGGCCTACCGTGCAAATGAGCGGCAAACTCGTCACGGCTGTCGTATTCGACAATCAACCGGAGGCCGAAGTTTGCGTGTCGATGCTCAGCGCGTATGGGATCTATGCTCTCGCGAATCGCATTCTCGACACGAGTAAGCAAGGCCTGGTCCATGTGCAGGTCGTCGATAGCGATCTCGAAGCGGCCAAGGGGTTGATCAGCCCGGTTCCAAAAGCGAGCGACTGACCCCTAGCCGCTGTCGCTTCATCCGCCGGCAGCCGAGATGATGGCCTGTCGATCGGATTCGCCGGCGAGATCGATGCGGATTGTCTCTCCCTCTCGGACCGGTTTGCGCAGGGCCTTTGCTCCACCCGGCACGACGGTCAGCAACCTCCGTTCGTCCAGCGCCTGAAGCCGCGACCGCGAGATGCCGAGTTCGTTGGTAAGCAGCCGGTCGAGCCTCAGCGATACCGGTATTTCCAGACCGAGCCGGAGTTCCAGCGCCGTCGCGTCTTCCTTCATCTCGCCGATCACCTGCTTGCGCACGGCGGCGTCAGGGAACTCTTCGACGCGTCCCACCTGGTTGCGCAGGGCAACGATATCGAAGGCATGGCTCCAGACCAGCTCCGGATCATTGCTTTCGAGCGCCGCCAACAGTGCCGGCGCGATATCGCGGCGGTTGCAGCGCTCGAAAATGCCGAAATTCCAGGAATTGTCGCAATCGACGCAACGATAGATCAGCCACACGTCGATGCGCTTGCCGTTGGCGTTGACGCGGAATTTCCCGCTGCAACGATAGGCCTTCACGAAGCCGCAGCGATTGCAGTTGATCAGTGGGCGCGGTGCGATTTCAGGCGCGATCGTCCAGTGGATGCGCAGGGCCGAAGACATGCCGGTAGGTCCTTCCCGTTGGGAAGTTCATCCGGTCGGCGATGTCGAGATGCCCATGCGGGCGCGGCGTGGCGGGTGGCTGCGGAGATTGTGAAGTCGGGTGTCGCTGGCGGAAAGCGCGCGACAGCGGTTCAGCAGTGCCAAACCGGTCTCGAACCGCCGCCCAGAGGAACACATGAAAAATGCAACAGGCACTGCGGATACGGCGCCATGCAGGTGTGTCGGGGGGAGTTGACGAGACCGGCGGTTACTGAGGCAAAGTGAAGCTCGAAATTGTTTCGCGGCGGCCCTTCTAGCGGCGTGACGCTGGACCGGCAAGCGTCTTTTCGTCGGCGCTACCGAAGCTCGACCGCTTGCGCTACTATCAGCCTTCAAAGGTTGTCAGACAGAGACCCTCGCCATGCACCTCACCTCGCTGCTGATCTTCGCCGCCGCTCTTTTCGTGGCTGCCGGTTCGCCCGGCCCATCGATCGCGGCGCTTGTCGCGCGCGTCATCTCGAAGGGGTTTCGGGATGTGTTTCCGTTCCTGCTTGCCATGTGGATCGGCGAAGGCATCTGGCTTTCGCTGGCCGTGTTTGGGCTCGCCGTGGTGGCGCAGACCTTCCATCTCGCTTTCGTCATCGTGAAATGGGTTGGCGTCGCCTATCTCGCCTACCTCGCCTGGAAGATGTGGACGGCGCCCGTCGACGCCAGGGAGGGCGAGATGCCGCGAGAAGATTCGGCCGGCAAGCTGTTCTTCGCCGGCATGGCCGTCACGCTCGGCAATCCCAAGATCATGATGTTCTACCTGGCGCTGTTGCCGACCATCATCGACCTGGCTTCGGTCAGCGTCGTCGGCTGGGTCGAACTGACGGCGACGATGGCGGTGGTGCTGATCGCCATCGATCTCACCTGGGTGCTCGCCGCCTCTCAGGCGCGCAAGCTGCTCAGGAGCAAGCGCGCCATGAAGATCGCCAACCGCGTCAGCGCCACGACGATGGCCGGTGCCGCGGCGGCCATCGCGGCGCGATCCTAAAGCAGCGGCGTCAGCCCATCATATTGATGATCGGCGCGATCTCGACGTTGCAGTTCGGGTCCATCAGGATCGGACACTCCCTGGCCTTGCTGGCCGCGTCATCGATGTCCTTCGCCTCGATGATCGAATAGCCCCCGGTCGGGTTGCTGCCGCCATTGTTCTCGACCTTGCCGCCAGGCAGCACGGTCTTCGACATGCCGACAGGATTGCCGCGCTCGACCACGGCCGAGCCGAGCTTTCCGAACCAACCTGTCCAGGCGTCGGTCATTGCTTTGCGGTCCGCCTCGTTCGCCGGCATCTTGCCCGAGCCATGATAGATGTAGAGAAACTTTGTCATGCTCACCTCCCTGATCAGCGGCATCGAACCGACATGCGGTCATGCCGCCCGCGGATCATCGGACCAAAATGACGAGCAGGCAATGAAAATGCGCGAGCGCTAATATTCGAGCTTCCGCGAGGGATGGCCATACGCCACCCAACCGCCTGAAGGATGGCGCGACGGTTCCTGGATACTTGCGTTGCGGCAAGCTTCATCACTTGGGCAGAACGCCGGCCATCGGAAGTGCCGCACTCTTCGGCGCCTGCGGCCCGCCGGAATAGAATTTCGAGGCCGGGTTCTCCTGCATGAAATCGTAGGCGACCATGCCGAGCGGCCGCTTTTGCCGTTCCGACGCCGCCTGGTGCCAGGGGATCACCTGGCGCAGCGCCTCGAGTGCCGCGGTTGGCGCCTCGCCGAATTTCCGCTGCGGGTTCTGCGCCTTGCGGATTTCCATCCAATAGCTTGCCGTCAACAGGTCCTGCGCCAGCAGATGGAACGACACGTCGACCGCCTCGCGGGCGCGCTGCGTCTTGATGCGGGTCTGCGCTTCCAGGTCCTCGACGGTGGCGACGATTGCTTGGCCATTCGGTGTCACCGGCGTGCCGAGGTCGGCCAGTTCCTGCCAGAGATCGGTCGGCAGATAGCCGTCGAAGGTCGGGATATCCTTACGATCTTCGGGCTTCAGCACATCGGCCGGTTTGATCACGGTGAAGAAGGAGTTGCGGAAACGCTCGATGCGCTGCGCAACCGCGACGCCGAGATTGGTGAGAGAGATGGTGAAAGCCTCGACCTGATTGGCCATGGGATAAGGATCCCAGTTGGCATTGGAGAAGATATAGCCGGACTTACCCTTACTCAGCGGCCCGCCCTTGATGTAATATTTCATGAATTGCGGCGTGCTCAGCTCCGGCGAACTCTGCGGCGTCAGGCCTGGCAGCACGGCCGGATTGTGATCCGACGAATTGATGGAGAGCAGCACGGATTGGCGCAGATCCGCCCAGGCCTGCCAGGCCGAGCCCTGGCGCTGGCTGGACGCGCGCATGCTTTCCGGGTCCTGGATGATACGGGCCGCATCGTCATCGAAGAGATAGCTGCCCTTGATCATGTCCATGATCCTCGCGGCATCCCATGTCAGCCACGGGTAAGGCCGCATGGATTGCACCGGCACCGATATCGGCGTGACGCTGGAGTTCATGCCGTTCAGTCCCATGGCGAAGCTGAGGTCGGTCCATTCCAGCAGTTTTCGCGCGTCCTCCAGCAAAAGCACCGCCTGTGCCTGTGCATAGGCATTGGTGCTGATCAGCGCGGCCTGGTCGGCGGCAAAAGGCTCGAGCGGCTTCAGGCCGGCCTGCGAAAGGGCCTGTGTGGCCGGCATGCGAACGCCGTCGAGATAGGCCTCGCCTTCGCCGACCATGGCCGCGCCGATATTGCCGAGTGTCGCGAGGTCGCCTTCGCCGAGCGTACCGCGCGATTGCACGACCGGCGTCACCCGCTTGTTCAGCATGTCGATCAGCATATGCGTCAGCTGCGGGCTGGCCGCTTCATACGACATGGTATTGGCGCGGATCGCCATGATCGCGCGCACCAGCGCCTCTTCCTGCAGCTCCGGCCCGTAGCCTCTGTTGACGCCGCCCTCGAAGCGGGCGAGCTGCTGCTCCTTCAGCAGCTTGGTGTTTTCCGGGGTGGTCGGATCGCCGGAGAAGATCACCGTTTCGCGCTGGTCGCCGGCGCCACGGTTGAACCAGTAGATCGTGACACCTTCGGCAGCTCCTTCCAGCAGCAGGCCATAGGCATCGGCCGAACGCTGCAGCGCCTCGGGGCTGAGCTCGACCTTGGCGCCGTTGCGGGCGATGTCGATGACCTGTTCGACGGTCAGGTCATGACCGGTCAGCGTTACAGTCTTTCCGGCGGCAGTTTCGAAAATGGGCTGGTAGGCGGTCGACGCCTCGAAGGCATGGGCGGGTGGAGCGGCGAGCGCCAGCGTCATGACCAGGGCGCAGACAAAAACCCTGGGTCTGATGATTCGATCAAGCATAAGGGCTCCCATTCTCGAAGCTTCTGGCTTCGGGCACCAAGTTCACCCCTCGGAATTTTGTTTCAAGGAAAACTAGCTGGCTGCATGCGCCTGTCAACGTTTGATGAAAACCAGGACCGATGGCGGAACGCGCGTGTCCCTATCGCGCCATGGCGTGGTATTCGTCGTTCGGCCGCATGTCGATCGCGGCCGCGACGCGGTTCGACATGTTGAAGAAGGCCGCAGTCGAGGCGATGTCCCAGATGTCGCGGTCGCTGAATCCGGCCTGGCGCAGGGCCGCACGATCGGCCTCGACGATCCTGGCCGGCGCTTCGGTCAGCTTGACGGCGAATTCGAGCATCGCCGTCTGCTTCGGGGAAAGGTCGGCGGCGCGGAAATTCATCACCATCATCTCGCCGAGCAAGGGATCGCCCGAGAGCTGGCGCACCGCCGCGCCATGCGCCGTCAGGCAATAATAGCAGTGGTTGATGGAGGAGACGGCGACCGCGATCATCTCGCGTTCCAGCTTCGATAGGCCGGATTCGCCCAGCATCAAATCATTGTACATGTCGGTGAAGGCGCGCAGCTTCTTGTCGTCGAAGGCATAGGCCCTGAGCACGTTGGGCACGAGGCCGAGCTTTTCCTCGCATTTGGCGAAATAGGCTTTTGTCGGCTCGCTCAGCTCACCCGAGGCCAGGTCAAGCGCGGTGATTTTGCCGGTCATGGATCATTTCTCCTCGTCGGGATGCCTTGCCGCCGAATTCCGATAATTCTTGGCAAGCCGTCAAACCTTTGTCGCCAAACAGCGGTCATCTGCTACCATAGTCGCAAAAGCATACGACGGGAGGGAAGAAGCGTCATGGCCAGCGTGAAGTCCGCAGTCAAGTCGAAGAAGAAGCAACCTGCGGCGAAGACCGAGGACAGACCGGCAAGGCTCGCCGACTACCTGCTCGCCCGCGCTCCGGCGGAGGATATCGCCTCCTATGACGTGGCCGACCTCGAGCGCGCCGCCGATCTCGCCGGCCGGGCGGTTGCCGGCCACAAAAAGGGTGAGTGCGTCGTCGCCGTCGAAGCCGATTCGGGCGTCGTTCGCGAAGGCCGCCCGGTGACCGTCATCACGGTCGTCAACGACAACATGCCGTTCCTGTTCGATTCCATCCTCGCCGAGGTCACCGAGACCGCAGGTGAACCGACCCTGGTCACCCATCCGGTGATCACGGTTCGCCATGGCAAGACGGGTGTCGACGAAATCCTCGGCGACGGCAATTTCGCCAGGGATGACGGCAGCCACGACCGGCTGAGCGTAATCCATGTGCACATTCCCCGGCTGACGCCGGAGCAGGCAACCGCCCTGACCGAGCGGCTGCGCAAGATGCTTGGCCAGGTCCACGCCGCGGTCAACGACTGGCGGCCGATGCTGGCCCGGCTCGATCAGGCCATCTCCGAGTTCCGCTATTCGGCGGTGCCGCTCGACAAGAAGAGCGTCGCCGAGGCCATCGCCTTTCTGGAGTGGCTGCGCGACGACAATTTCACCTTCCTCGGCATGCGTGAATTCAAGTACACCGGCGGCGAGGAAAGCGGCAATCTGGAGCGCTCCGAAAAACCCGGCCTCGGCATCCTGACCGACCCCGACGTGCTGGTGCTGAGGCGCGGTACCGAGGCGGTGACGACGACGCCGGAAATCCGTGCTTTCCTGCACGGACCGGAGCCGCTGATCGTCACCAAGGCCAATGCAAAGTCGCTGGTGCACCGGCGCATCTATCTCGACTACATCGGCGTCAAGACCTACACCGCCAAGGGCGCGTTGGCGGGCGAACTGCGCATCGTCGGCCTGTTCACCTCGACCGCCTACACGCGCTCGGTGATGAAGATCCCGTATCTCAGGTCCAAGGCCGAAACCATCATCGCCAAGTCGGGCTTCGACCGGCACGACCACTCCGGCAAGGCGCTGATCAACGTGCTGGAAAGCTATCCGCGCGACGAGCTGTTCCAGGTGCCGGTGCCGATCCTGCGCAAGCATGCCGCTGCCATTCTCGGCCTGGTCGAGCGGCCGCGCGTGCGGGCGCTGGTGCGCGCCGACCAGTTCGACCGTTTCGTCTCGATCCTCGTCTTCGTCCCGCGCGATCGCTACGACAGCGTCGTGCGCGAGAAGATCGCCACCTATCTGAAAACCGTGTTCGAGGGCCGGCTGTCGGCCTACTACCCGGCCTTCCCCGAAGGCGGGCTGGCGCGCGTGCACTTCATCATCGGCCGCTCCGGCGGCAAGACGCCGAAGGTCGAGCAGGCGACGATCGAGGCGGCGATCCGCGACATCGTGCGCACCTGGGAAGATGCGCTTGCCGATGCGGCCGAAGCCAGCGGCAGCGACCCGGCGTTGAAAGCGATCGCCGCGCGGCTACCGGAGAGCTACCGGGACACGTTCAGCGCGGCGGTGGCGCTGGCCGATGCCGGACGTATCGCCAAGATCAGCGCCGGCAATCCGATCGCCATCGACTACTATCGCCATGCCGACCAGAAGACGCACCAGGCGGCGCTGAAGATCTATCACCATGGCAGCCCGGTGGCATTGTCGCGGCGCGTTCCGGTGCTGGAGAACATCGGCTTCCGTGTCATCAGCGAGCGCACCTTCGAGGTCGGCGACGACCAGTCGGGCCTGGTCTTCATCCACGACATGGAACTGGAGAACAGCTACGGCAAGCCGATCGACCTCGCCGATGGCGGGGCGCTGTTCGAGGACGCATTCCTGTCGGTGTGGCGCGGCGACGTCGACAATGACGGCTATAACGGCCTCGCCCAGACCGCCGGCCTGTGGTCGGGCGAGATCACCATCCTGCGCGCCTATGGCCGCTATTTGCAGCAGGTCGGCATTCCGCAAAGCCAGGATTTCATCGCCGCGGCGCTCAACCGCTATCCCGAGATCGCGCGCGGCCTGCATGACCTGTTCATAGCGCGGCTCGGCCCGACGGCGGAAACGGAAGGCGCGGTGGCGGCCAAGCACCTCAAGGCCAAGATCAAGGATGCGCTGGAAGATGTGCCCAACATCGACGACGATACCATCATCCGCCGTTATCTCAATCTGATCGAAGCCTCGCTGCGCACCAATCATTTCGTTGCCGATACGAAAGAGAAAGGCCAATCGCTGGCGATCAAGCTCGAGTCGCGGGCGGTCGAGGGATTGCCGGCGCCGCGGCCATGGCGGGAAATCTTCGTCTACGGCTCCGAGGTCGAAGGCCTGCATCTGCGCTTCGGTCCGGTGGCGCGTGGCGGCCTGCGCTGGTCGGACCGCGCACAGGACTATCGCACCGAGGTGCTCGGCCTGGTCAAGGCACAGCAGGTCAAGAACGCCGTCATCGTGCCGGTTGGCGCCAAGGGCGGCTTCTATCCCAAGAAGCTGCCGATGAGCGCCGGACGCGACGCCATCTTCGAGGCCGGCACGTCTGCCTACAAGAACTTCGTCTCCAGCCTGCTGTCGATCACCGACAATATCGGGCTGGACGGCGTCATTCCGCCGGCAGGCGTGGTGCGCCGCGACCAGGACGATCCTTATTTCGTCGTCGCCGCCGATAAGGGCACGGCGACCTTCTCCGACACCGCCAACGCCATCTCGGAGAAGCACGGCTTCTGGCTCGACGATGCCTTCGCCAGCGGTGGTTCGGCCGGCTACGACCACAAGAAGATGGGCATCACCGCCAAGGGTGCGTGGGAAGCGGTCAAGCGGCATTTCCGCGAGATGAACCGTGACATCCAGACCTCGCCTTTCTCCGTTGTCGGTGTCGGCGACATGTCGGGTGACGTGTTCGGCAACGGCATGCTGTTGTCGCCGAAGACCCGGCTGATCGCCGCTTTCGACCACCGCGACATCTTCATCGATCCCGATCCCGACATGGCGGCCTCGATGGCCGAGCGCGAGCGCATGTTCGCGTTGCCGCGTTCGAGCTGGCAGGACTATGACAAGAGCAAGCTGTCGGAAGGTGGCGTCATCGTCTCGCGCAGCCAGAAGTCGATCACCTTGCCGGCTGCCGCCGCGGCGGCGATCGGCCTCGCCAAGACGACCGCCACGCCGGTCGAGATCATGACCGCCATCCTCAAGGCGCCGGTCGACTTGCTTTGGTTCGGCGGCATCGGCACGTATCTCAGGGCGTCGACCGAAACCAATGCCGAGGTCGGCGACCGCGCCAACGATGCCGTCCGCATCACCGCGCTCGACGTGCGCGCCAAGGTGATCGGCGAAGGCGCCAATCTCGGTGTGACGCAGCGGGCGCGCATCGAGTTTGGCATGAATGGCGGCCGCTGCAATTCCGACGCCATCGACAATTCGGGCGGCGTCAACTGCTCCGACGTCGAGGTCAACATCAAGATCGCGCTGGCGTCCGCCATGCGCAAGGGATCTCTGACGCGCCCAGCACGCAACAAGCTGCTGGCCGAGATGACCGACGAGGTCGGCGGCCTGGTGCTGTCCAACAACTACCAGCAGACGCTGGCGCTTTCGATCGCCCGCAAGCGCGGCCTCGCCGACATCGCGCATCAAAGCCGCTTCATGACGGCGCTGGAGGCACGTGGCCTGCTCGATCGCGGGGTCGAGACGCTGCCGTCGCCGGCAGCCCTTGCCGAACGCGAGGCGCGCGGCGAGCCGCTAACCCGGGCCGAGCTCGGCGTGCTGCTCGCCTATGCCAAGATCGTGCTGTTTTCCGATATCGTCGCCAGCGACGTGCCGGACGATGCGCATTTCGACCGCGACCTGATGGGTTATTTCCCGGACCGGATGGCGAAGAAATACGCCTCCGAGATCCACGGCCACCGGCTGCGCCGCGAGATCATCGCCCGTGTCGTCGCCAACGATCTGGTCAATCGCGGCGGCCCGTCCTTCGTCAATCGGCTGCAGGAAGCCACGGGGCGCACCGCGGCCGATGTGGTGCGCACCTTCGCCGTGGTGCGCGACGGCTTTGCGCTGCCGGCGCTCTATCGCGAGATCGACGCGCTCGACAACCAGATAGACGGCCAGGTGCAACTCGATCTCTATCAGATGGTGAGCCGGCTCATCTATATGAGCAGCGGCTGGTATCTGAAGAACGATGCCGGCACGGCACCGCTCGGGCAGCGCATCGCCGAACTGCAGGATGCGCGCAAGGCGCTGGAGCCCAAGCTGGCGTCGCTGCTGCCGGCCTTTTCGCGCGAGCGGATCGAGGAGAAGCGGCACGGGCTGTTCAAGGCGGGCGCCCCGGAGACGCTGGCCGAGCAACTGGCGATGAGCGAGGCGGCGGAGCTCATCCCCGACATCGCGCTGACGGCGCGCACCGCCGGTGCCGACATCGTGGCGGCCGCCAGGGCGTTCTTCGCCGCCAGCGATGCCTTCCGCATCCCGCGCGTCGAGGATGCGGCGCGCTCGATCACGCCTTCGGACTATTATGACCAGCTCGCTTTGTCCCGCGCCACCGATACGATCGGCGCGGCGCGGCGCGGCATCGCGGTCGCCGCACTCACCAGCCATGCCAAGGCAGCCGATCCGGTGGCGGCCTGGCTGGAAGCCGGCGGCGAGCGGGTGGCGCGCATCCGCGATCGGCTGCAGGCGCTGACCGAAGGCGGCGACATCACCGTGTCGCGGCTGTCGGTGGCGTCGGGGCTGATGAGCGATCTGACGGGGATGTGAGGCGGGTCATCTCAAAGATTGGCGCTGCCCCTCAACCGGCTGCCGCCACCTTCTTCCCGTATAGTGACGGGGAGAAGGGAACTGGCCGCAAAGCAGGCGCCAATTCTGTAACGTCGACAATTCGCGAAATCCCCCGCCAAAGCGTCTTTCTCCTCGTCCTGCACGGGGAGAAATGTCCGGCAGGACAATGAGGGGCGGCGCGACGCTTGTCATTTGCATGAGTATCGGAAAACGTGCAGACATGCCGCCGACACGGGCGGAGCGGGTGCCGGGGGAGTCATTATGGCGGTAGAGACAATGCAGCGGGCGTCCGGGCGCGGCATCTGGGGGTGGATGTTCTTCGACTGGGCGGCGCAGCCGTTCTTCACGGTCGTCACCACCTTCATTTTCGGCCCTTATTTCGTTTCGCGCATGGCGGGCGACCCAACCACCGGCCAGGCCGTCTGGGGCTATGGCATCGCCGCCGCCGGGCTGGTCATCGCCGTACTGTCGCCGATCCTCGGTTCGATCGCCGACCAGACCGGACCGCGCAAGCCATGGATCGCCTTCTTCGCGGCGATCAAGGTCACCAGCCTTACCTTGCTCTGGTTCGCCGCGCCAGGTTCCAACCTGTTCCTGATAGTGGCGCTGTTCTCGCTGGCGTCGGTGGCGGCGGAATTCTCCACCGTCTTCAACGATTCCATGATGCCGCGCCTGGTGCCGAAGAGCGAGATCGGCCGCATCTCCAACATGGCCTGGGGCCTCGGTTATCTCGGCGGCATGATCGCACTGATCTTCGTCGTCACTTGCCTCGCCGGCTCGCCGGAGACCGGCAAGACGATCATCGGCATCACCCCGCTGTTCGGTCTTGACCCGCAGTTGGGCGAGGATGCCCGCGCCACCGGGCCGCTGTCGGCCGGCTGGTATTTCCTGTTCATCCTGCCGATGTTCTTCTTCACGCCCGACGCCATCAAGGGCATCCCGATCGGGCCGGCGGTGCGCGAAGGCCTGTCGGAGCTGAAATCGACGCTGGCCGAGGTGCGCAAGCGTGGCGGCATCTTCCGCTTCCTCGTCGCCCGCATGATCTACCAGGATGGCGTCAATGCGCTGCTGGCGCTGGGCGGCACGTTCGCAGCGGGCATGTTCCAATGGTCGATCACCGAGATCGGCATGTTCGGCATCATCCTCAACATCGTCGCCATCTTCGGCTGCTGGATCGCGGCGCGGCTCGACACCGCGCTCGGCTCCAAGGCGGTGGTGATGATTTCGCTGGTCATGCTGTCCGTCGCCACCATCGGCGTCATCTCGACCGGGCCCGGCTTCACGCTGCTCGGCCTGATCCAGCTTTCCACCACCGATTCCGGCGGCCTGTTCGGCACGGCAGCTGAGAAGGCCTACATCATGTATGGCTTGCTGATCGGCCTGGCTTTCGGGCCGGTGCAGGCCTCGTCACGCTCCTACATGGCGCGCAGCGTGACCGCCGTCGAATCCGGCCGCTATTTCGGCATCTATGCGCTGGCCGGGCGGGCAACCAGTTTCCTGGCGCCGTTCATGGTGGCGACGATCACCGCCACCAGCGGCTCGGCCCGGCTTGGCATGGCGGCCATCATCCTATTCCTGGCGGTCGGCATGGCGATCCTGGTTCGCACACCCTATCCGGCGGATCGGCCGGTTGAGTAGCAGCGCCGCTTCCTTCTTCCACAAGAGGAGAAGGAAGTCGCGCTCAATGCCGAAAATGGCGCACGCCTGTGAACACCATGGCGATGCCGTGTTCGTCGGCGGCGGCGATGACGTCGTCGTCGCGCATCGAGCCGCCCGGCTGGATCACGGCGGTGGCACCGGCCTCGATGGCCGACAGCAGGCCGTCGGCGAAGGGGAAGAAGGCGTCCGAAGCGACGACCGAGCCCTTGGTCAACGGCTCCGCCATGCCCGCCGTCTCCGCCGCGTCGACGGCCTTGCGCGCGGCGATGCGTGAGGAATCGACCCGGCTCATCTGGCCGGCGCCGATGCCGACGGTGGCGCCGTCCTTGGCATAGACGATGGCGTTCGACTTGACGTGCTTGGCGACGCGGAAGGCGAATTTGAGGTCGGCCATTTCGGCTGGCGTCGGCGCGCGCTTCGTCACCACCTTCAGCTCGAGGTCGTCGACCACGGCATTGTCGCGGCCCTGGACGAGCAAGCCGCCGGAAACCGACTTGACGGTCGTGCCTGCCGTGCGCGGGTCGGGCAGGCCGCTGGTGATCAGCAGGCGCAAATTCTTCTTGGCAGCTATGATTGCCGTGGCCTCGTCGGTGGCGTCGGGAGCGATGATCACCTCGGTGAAGGTTTTCACGATCTCCTCGGCCGCCTCGGCGTCGAGGGTGCGGTTCAAGGCGACGATGCCGCCGAAGGCCGAGACCGGGTCGCAGGCGAGCGCTTTGGCGTAGGCCGCTTTCAACGACGTACCTTCGGCGACGCCACATGGATTGGCGTGCTTGATGATGGCGACGGCGGCCGAGCGGTTCGGATCGAACTCGCCGGCCAGCTCGAAGGCGGCATCTGTATCGTTGATGTTGTTGTAGGATAGCTGCTTGCCCTGCAGCTGCCGCGCCGTGGCGACGCCCGGCCGCTTGTCGCCATTGACGTAGAAGCCGGCATCCTGATGCGGGTTCTCGCCATAGCGCATGACCTCGGCCAGCCTGCCGCCAAAGGCGCGCCAGGTCGGATGCTCGATCTCCAGCGCCTCGGCGAACCAGCCCGAGATCGCCGCATCGTAGGTGGCGGTGCGGGCGAAGGCCTTGGCCGCCAGCTTCTTGCGGAAATCCAGCGACAGCGAGCCGATGTTCATCTCCAGCGCGTTCAACACCGCGGCGTAGTCGCCGGGATCGGTGACGATGGCGACATAGGCATGGTTCTTGGCCGAGGCGCGGATCATCGCCGGGCCGCCAATGTCGATATTCTCGACGATCGCCGCGTAGTCGGCGCCGGAGCGGCGGACCTCCTCGAACGGATAAAGATTGGAGACGACGAGATCGATCGGCTGAATGCCATATTTGCGCATCGCCAATGCATGGTCGGGATCATCGCGCACGCCAAGCAGCGCGCCATGCACGGATGGGTGCAGCGTCTTGACGCGGCCGTCCATGATCTCGGGAAAGCCGGTGAGCTCGGAGACGTCGCGCACCGCCATGCCGGCTTCGGCGATCGCTTTTGCCGTGCCGCCGGTGGAGACGAGCTCGACGCCGGCCGCGGCCAGTGCCCTGGCGAAATCGATCAACCCGGTCTTGTCGAAGACGGAGAGCAAGGCACGGCGAACCGGAACGAGGTCGGGGGCTGGGATGTTCTTGGCAGGAACGGCCATGGGCTGGCGGCCTTTCACGGCTGGAGGGGCAAGCCCGCGCCGTAGCATATGGCATCAGGAAATCAAGCGGCAAGGTCGGCGCTGGAAGCCAGGGTCAGTTGTTTTCGGGATAACCGACGATCTTTGTCCGCGTCAGCTGCCACTGGACTTCGGCAATTTCGGACGCCTTGAAGGCGAGCACGATCTGGCGGCTGCGGCGCGGACCGCCCAGACCGGCGAAATAGATCGATTCCTCAACTTCGGGCGTCACTTCGCCCGAGGTGAACACCCAGGTATCGGCCTGATCGGCGGTCAGTACCAGCCGTTCCTGTTCGTCCTGCAGCAGATTGATGTCAGGATGGACGTGAAAGCGCACGGTGATGAAATCGCGGCCGCTGTTGCGGATCGCTGCGTTGCCGGGCCGCTGGAACCGGTCCCGACCCGCCAGCACATTGCCGTCCGCGGAGAGTTTCAGCTCACGCTCATGCAGGAAGCCGAAACGCTGGAGATAGCCGTCATGACGGGCGATGAAGCCGTGGATGCCCTTCTGGTCGATGCGCTTGCACTGCACTTGCTGCGGGCCGCCGATCAACGGTGAACCCAACTGGTCGTTGACCCGCAGCGCGTGGGTGAAACGCGCCGAAGACGTGTCGTTGATGGTGGCTGTCGAATGCGCGGCGGTGGCGCGAGCCAGCGGCCGGAACTCGGCGGCGCCGTAGGTGTCGATGCCGGCATTGACGATATAGTGCTGGCGTCCCGACGAGAGTTCGAAGGCGAGGCAGCCGGCATGCGCTGCATTGGAGACGTCGACCGGCGGCGGCGGGCCGGTATCGGCGATGACGGTGGTGCCGCCGATCGCCAGCCGCTCATAGCCCGAATGCGGCGCATGCAGCAGCGGCGAGCCGGCGGTGTCGTCATGGCGCAGGATGGTGGCGATGCGGTCATGGATTGTGGCGCCCATGCCGTTGAAACGGGCGAGGCTGCCATCCTGATGGCGGAAGAAGCGCAGCGCCGGCAGCATGCGGTCGATGGCGCCGATCAGCGCCTGCGGCGGCGCTTCGGCCTGGTTGGCATAGGTCTGGCGCAGCGGCAGGAGGTCGGCGAGGATTTCCAGCACCACCATTGGATTGCGCGAGATATGGCCGCCGTCGGCAAGGATCTGGCGATTGAGTTCCTCTGCGAGGTTGCGGGTAGCGCGGCGCAACGCCGAGGCCGGCGCCGGCAGGGACAGTGCCGCGAAGGCCAGCGCGATGCGGGCGCGCAGCCGGTCCTTGCCGTCGGGCATTTCGCGCGCCATCGACCTGAGATAACGGATCTGCATGGCCAGCGATTTCAGGAAAGCACGGTAGAAGGGGAACTCGGCGCCCTGCAGCACGACGGAAGAATGCTGCAACCAGGCGATGATGCGTTTGGCCGTCGTGCCTGGTTCCCAGGCAATGCCCGAAATATGGTTGCCATGCATGGCGATCCAGTCAGAGACGAGCGCGCGGGCATTTGCTGCGGCGAGCTCCGTGCCGGCGGCACGCATATGGCGCAGCCAGCGAAAGCCATGCAGCGTCTTCTGCCAACCATGATTGGGGACATTGATCTGGAAAGGGGATTTGCCACCAGTCTCGACCAGATGGCCAGACAGTGGATAACGGCCGTAATAGATCTCGAGCGCGATCTGTGGATCGGCGAGGCGCAGGTCCGGCGGCGCGATCAGGACGCGTTCGGGTGTACGTCCGGAATAGCGCCAACGATAGATCGGGCCGGCACGCAGGCGCCGGCGCGTCTTGCGCCAGAGCTCCTTCGCGACCAGCGTCCACAGACGCGTCGTGTTGCTGGCAGCCAGTGCCAAAACCCCTCCTGGTCGTCCTTACCCAAGCACAAGCTTATATGATTCAAGAACTTATGCGAAGGCGAATTCCATAGGACGGCGCCGGGTCCCCTGCTCTTGGACCGGGTGCATCCAAAAAAAATCTGCAAATCCCAGTGGTTAAGCCGGGGTTCGACGCATGCGTGCGGCGAAGAAACCGTCCAGTCCCGAACGCTCCGGGGCGCCGAGGTCGAGATCGGCGGGTGTGGTGCGCAACGTGCCTTGCGGCGTTAGGAACGAATCGATGCCGGCGATCTCGCCTTGCCGCAGCGGATCGTCAATGACCGTAGCCGTGTCCTCGAGAAAGGAACGATGCAGTTCCTCGCCTTCGAGCGGGTCGAGCGAACAATTGGAAAAGACGATCCTGCCGCCGGGCCTGACCAGCATAACGGCGCGGGCGAGCAGCCTGCGTTGCAGGTCTGCGAGCTTTTCGACGTCCGCCGCCGTCTTGGTCCATGGCACGTCGGGATGCCGGCGCACCGTACCGGTCGAGGAACATGGCGCGTCGAGCAGCACGGCGTCGAACAATTCGCTGGGCTCGAATTTGAGCAGGTCGGCCTGGACGATGTCGGCCGACAGGCCAAGACGGCCAAGATTCTGCGCCAGCCGCGCCAGGCGGTTCTTCGAGGTGTCTACCGCTGTGACCCTGGCGCCAGCGAGAATGAGCTGTGCGGTCTTGCCGCCGGGCGCTGCACAAAGATCGGCGACGCGCAGGCCGGTGACATCGCCGAACAGCCGGGCGGGAAGGCTGGCGGCGGCATCCTGGACCCACCATGCGCCCTCCGCGAAGCCAGGCAATTCGGTGACGGCGCCGGCAAGCTTCTCCACCCGAGCCGTTCCCGTGGGCAGGACGATCCCGCCGAGCTTTTCGGCCCAGAGTTCGGCATCGGCCTTGACCGAGAAATCGACCGGCGCCTCGTGGCGATGGGCGGCCAGGATCTGCCGGGCCTTCTCGGCGCCATAGGCGGCCTTCAGCCGGTCGGAAAACCATTTTGGCGCTTCGTCGGTGGCGGCAAGCGCGGCCGGAAGCTCGGCTTCCTTGGCTCGCGCCAGCGTGCGCAGCACGCCGTTGACCAGGCCGGAAAAACGCTGCGTGCGGGGATCGGACTTGGCGTGGGTCACGGCGAGGTCGACCGCGGCGCTGTCGGGGATGTCGAGGAACAGGATCTGCGCCGCCGCCACATGCAATATGTGCGACAAGGCGGTCGCGTTGGGCGGCAGCGGCTTTTCCAGGCGCCGCGCCAGCAGTCCCGCTATGGTCATGCGGTAGCGCAGCGCGGTGACCAGTATGGCGCGCACCAGGCCGCGGTCGCGCAAATCGAGCGCCCTGTATTGCGGATGGCCGTTCTCGTGGTCGGTCAGGCCGTCAAGCGGCGTGCGTGCATCGATCACGGCGGCCAGCAGCCGCGCCGCCGCCTTGCGCGCGGCAAGGCCGGCAACGAACTCGCCGCCGGCATCGTGGTCCTGATCGCCTGAAACCGTGCGCCGAGGTGCTCTGCCCGCCACGCTCACGACCACCGGCCTTTGGGCCCGGTCGGGTTGCGACCCCATGGATTGGGCTTCGGGCTGGCCGGTTCGGCCGTCTGTTCCGGTTCGGCCGGCTTGCCCCACGGTCCGGCCGATTGCGGCTCGTCCGCCTGCGGTGGTGTCGGTGCCTGGCGCTGCGTGGCCCGCGATGCACCGTCGCCCATTTGCCGCGCCATCGCCTGCAGGGCGGCGATGCGGTTGTCGGTGCTCGGATGGGTGGAGAACAGACTGTCCATGCGCTCGCCATGCAGGGGGTTGATGATGAAGAGATGCGCCATCGCGGGATTGCGCTCGGCATCGGGGTTGGGGATGCGTTCGGCCCCGCGGGCGATCTTGTCAAGCGCGGAGGCCAGCCACAGCGGGTGTCCACAGATTTCGGCGCCACGCCGGTCAGCCTCATATTCGCGGGTGCGGCTGACCGCCATCTGCACGATCATGGCCGCGAAGGGCGCCACGATCATCGCCGCCAGCACGCCGACAAAGCCGAACGGGCTGTTGTCGCGGTTGCCGCCGAGGAAAAAGGCGAAATTGCCGAGCATCGAGATGGCACCGGCAAAGGTGGCGACGATGGTCATGGTCAGCGTGTCGCGGTGCTGGACGTGGGCGAGCTCATGCGCCATTACGGCGGCGACCTCTTCATGGGTCAGCCGCTGCAGCAGGCCGGTGGAGGCGGCGACCGCCGCGTTCTGCGGGTTGCGGCCGGTGGCGAAGGCATTCGGCTGCGGATTGTCGATCAGATAGGTTTTCGGCATCGGCAGGCCGGCCTGCTTGGCCAGTGCCTGGACGATGGCGTAATATTCGGGCGCGTTCTTCTCGTCGACCTCGACGGCGTGGTTCATCGACAGCACCATCTTGTCGGCGTTCCAATAGCTGAACAAATTGGTGCCGGCGGCGATCACCAACGCGATCATCATGCCGCCTGAACCGCCGATCAAAAAGCCGACGCCCATGAACAGCGCAGTCATGGTGGCGAGAAGCATGGCGGTGCGAATGGTGTTCATCGTCTGCTCCTGTCCGGATGGCGGTGAAAAAGGGTCGATCCTCGTGAGGCCATCGCTATATGATGGGAAACACCTGCTCCTGTTTCAATCCGCTCGAGATATCGCATGAACGACGAAACCAGTAAAACGCCGGCCGGCCCCGATGACGGCACGGCGCCAAAAGAGCTGACGCCCGCCGCCCGCCGCGCGCTGCAGGAAGCAGAGGCAAGGCGGCAAGATTATGCCCGGAAGGAAGCCGCGCTGCCCCGCGAGATCGGCGGCCGTGGCGGCAAGGAACCCGGCCGCTATGGCGACTGGGAAGTGAAGGGCCTGACAAGCGACTTTTAGAACGCTTCAGGTTTCTTGAAGCCAACCCTCCTTTAACAGTCTTCCAGCCGCTTGTTTGCCGTTACTCTGTGGGGCGGTCTGGCGCGTTCTTGACCGGGAACAGTTGCAATACACGCCGGCAGCCAGCGAGAGTCACGACCAGACAGCTTTGGTCAACCGTAAAGACAAAATGATGTGACTGGAAAAGGTGATCGGGCGTGATATCGACGATGACCTCGATCTGCCCCAATAAGCCGCAGGTTACCTTCGCACGGAGCGCGGGCTCGATGCACTTTAGCTCAGCGCTCCCACGTAAGTCCCGGTAAAGCGTCGCCAGTTGGTCGTGAAAAACTCCAAGTTCGTCGCTGCGGACATATGGTCCCTGTACTTCAATCCGGGCTCCGGAGGCATCCACGCGTGCCAGGATGTTAATCCAGTTGCCGTCCCAATAATCGTCGCTGTCTGGGAACTCACGCGACATGGCCCAAAGTGAAAGACCGGCTAGTAGGATGTCCGGTTCGTCAGCTCTAGGAGGCCGTTTATCCATATCGGTTCTTCAAGCAGCGTTGCGCTGCGGCTCGAGCGCAACCCAGCCGCGTTCGTCGACGGTGATGTCGATCTCATCATAACCGGCGATCGCGGCATGCTGTGTTGCCAGGGGATGCTGGTGCGTGGCATTGATCACCATGACCGACGCGCCCGCCGCCTCCGCCGCCGCAATGCCGGCCGGGGCATCCTCGAACACCAGACAATCGCGTGCGTCGAAGCCAAGCCGTCTTGCGCCGAGCTGGAAGCAATCGGGCGCCGGCTTACCGCGGGAAACGTCCTCCGCCGCGACGAGGACGGCAGGGACAGGAATGCCGGCGACCTTCATGCGCGCAAGCGCCAACGAGCGCGGCGCCGAGGTTACGATCGCCCAGCGTTCCGGCGGCAGCGCGTTGAGAAATGACACGGCGCCGGCGATCTGGAGGATGCCATCGAGATCGTCGGCCTCGGCCTTCAGCAGCAAATCCGCTTCGTGTCTCGGGTCGACGCCCGGGAGCGCCAGGGCGGTGATGGTCTCGATCGCCCGAACGCCGTGGATCGTCGGCAGGAAGGCCGCGACGTCGAGGCCGTGGCGCCGCGCCCAATCGCTCCAGACCCGCTCCGCCGAGGCGATGGAATTGATGAGCGTGCCGTCCATGTCGAAGAGGAAGGCGGCGAATTTTCTGCCAGCAAACATGATTTTCCTTGAAGTCCGGGGGAGGGTGTCGAGGGAGGACGCAACCGTAACGCCAAGGCGCCGGCATGGAAAGGCGCGCGAGCGCATTTGATCCAGGGAACCACCGTCACCTTGCAACGTTTGAAACCGTACAATTCCCATCACGCGAACCAGGGGACGACGCCCATGCTGATACGCCTCGGCTACGAGATCGCCATTGAATGCGCCGAGGCAACTCCGGTGATTTCGCTGCTCGAGATTCACAAGGACAGGCAGGGCGACATCAAGCGGCAGACACGTGTGCTCATCTCGCCATCGGTGCCGACCAGGCGCTATCACGACCTGCATGGCAATGCCTGCCGCCGTTTTACCGCGCCCGCCGGCGGCTTTCGCATCCTCTACGACGCGGTCGTCGAGGACAGTGGCGAGACGGACGAGGTCAACACGCTGGCCCGGGAAATGCCGGTCGCCGAGTTGCCCGACGAAGTGCTCTTCTATCTCCTGGGTAGCCGTTATTGCGAGACAGATCATCTGAGCGATCTCGCCTGGCAGCTTTTCGGCCATCTTCCGTCCGGCTGGGCGCGGGTGCAGGCAATCGTCGACTATGTCCACAACCGCCTGTCCTTCGGCTATGGCTATGCGCGTTCGACCCGCACCGCCGCACAGGCGCACGAGGAACGCGTCGGAGTGTGCCGCGACTTCGCCCATCTGGCGATCACGCTTTGCCGTTGCATGAACATTCCGGCCCGCTACGTGAACGGCTATCTCGGCGACATCGGCGTCCCGGCCGATCCGGCGCCGATGGATTTTTCGGCCTGGATGGAAGCGTTCCTCGACGGCAAGTGGTACACGTTCGACCCGCGCCACAACCGGCCCAGGATCGGCCGCGTCGTCATCGCGCGCGGGCGCGACGCCATCGACGTTCCCTTGCTGCACAGTTTCGGCCCGCACCGGCTCACCCTGTTCAAGGTATGGACCTACGAACAGCAAGGCAGGCTGTTCAATCCACCCCACCGCGGCATCGACAGGACGGTCAGCGCACAGATGCTGGCCTAGCTATGTTGATATTCAGGTGAGGCCGGCCTGACCTGAATATCAACACACCTGGGCAGGTTTCTGCCTCGGCATGCCTCGCAATCCTGGGACAGTTGCTCCCGCTTCGGCACAGAAGGCCTGTGCCGCAACAGGACGTCGCCAAGGCTTCGGCAATTGCCTCGTGTCGAGCATGGTAAGCGCCTGGTAAACGCGGCGACGATCGTGCTTTTTCGTTTACCAGCCGTTCACCTTCACGAAGGACGAAAGCAAGAAAAAACAACAGCTTGATGTCTGGCCGAGGATGTCCCGGCGTGAGGCGATGTCATCCGGCTGGAATCCTGCATTGCCCTGTTCGCGGCGACGAGGCCGAGGCAAGCGGAGGCTGTTGGATGCGGAATTACGGGGGTCTTGTTCACGCGGTCGGCGGGTTCGCCAGAGATCGCGGTGGAAATTTCGCGGTCCTGTTCGGCTTTGCTGCCTCGGTCTTGGCGCTGGTCGCGGGCTTTTCGGTCAATGTCGCGCAGCTCTACAATGCCAGATCGAGCCTGCAGGGCGTGGTCGATGCGGCGGTGACATCGACGGCGCGTGACCTGACCACCGGCGCCACCAAGGAAGCCGACGCCGACAAATCCGTGCAGGCCTTTCTCGACGCCAACGCTACCGCCGGAATTCTGCAGGCCGGCCAAGTCATCCTTGACCGGCTGATCGTCGACAAGATCGCAAAAACGGTCCAGGTGGACGCCCATGTCGATGTTGCCCTGTTCTTCCCGATTTTCGGCACGGACGATGCGAGGCGGGTCACTGCTTCGACAACATCGCTTTATTCGGACAAGACCATCGAAGTGGCGATGATGCTCGATGTAACCGGATCGATGGCCGGTCAGAAAATTAAGGACCTGAAAACCGCCGCCGCCAATGCGGTGGACAGCTTTCTGGGCAGTCAGGACCCGAACAAGCCGCGCGTTCGCCTCTCCATCGTGCCCTACGCCAATTCGGTCAATACCGGCCAACTTGCGGCCAGTAGCGTCTATGTGGAAGCCAATGCCAGTCAGCGCAAGCAGGCGCCCGGCAATGCGAGCGCTCAATCTGCTTCGGCGTCCCCGCGCCCGGACAATTGCGCCACCGAACGCAAAGGGGCCGATCAATATTCGGACGCGGGTCCTGTCTCCAGCATGGTCAACCGCGACTATCTGTTGTCGAGCTTTGCCGCAAACACAAACACAGCGGCTTGCCCGGCCGCCGCGCTCGTCCCTTTGACGGCTGACGTCGCCACGCTCAAGAATGTCATCAAGAATCTTGTCGCCTCGGGAGGCACCGCCGGCCACATCGGCGTTCAATGGACCTGGTATATGCTGTCGGAAAGCTGGGGCAGCGTGCTCAATGCCTCTCAGCGGCCAGCCAAACTCGATCCCAAGAAAGTTGGCAAGTACGCGATCCTTATGACGGACGGCGAATTCAACCTGTCCTATTTCGACGCGACCAGCGTTGGCGGGGTCTATAACGATGCCGGCAAGGAAACGACCCGCACGGCCGCGACAAAACTCTGCTCCGCCATGCGCGACAAAGGCATAGAGATCTTCACGATCGGCTTCAAACTCGATGAGACGAATGCCGCTTCGACGCTCCAGAATTGTGCCAGCCCCGATACCGGTTCGATCAAGCACTTTTACCAGGCCGCCGACGGCGCCGAATTGGATTCGGCCTTTCAGACAATCGCCCGCAACATCGAAACCCTTGCTTTGACGAAGTAGGACCCGGCCCAAAAAGGAAAAGGCCGCCGCTTCTTTCGAAGCCGGCGGCCTTCCGTGTTTCCGTCCATGGCGCGGCTCAATGGCGGTGACGTTCACGTCACCCGCCGCGCATCTCGCGCCTTAACGGGAAGACTGCTTCCCGAAAGTGCAATCCGCTGAGGCCACGTTCTGGAAAACGAAATCACTCGACATCGGATCACCTCCTTTCGATTTGTTGAACACGCCCTCATGATGGGGTGCGTTGCAGCAAATGACAAGTGCCATGCTGAAAAAGGCATCCTTGCCCGAAGATGGCGCCGCATGCTTTGGCTTGCGATCCAGGTCTCAAACGGACAAGATCGAGCCATCGACCGCGGGGAAGGGCATGGACGCCACCGAAAGAGCTGCGCGCATCGTTCGAACGGTAGTCGAGGCGGTGAAGCCCGGCTTCGCGGTCAGGCTGTGGACCGGCGAGCGGATCGGCCCCGCCACCGGCCCTGTGCTGGTCATCAACGACCACGACATTGTCTGGCAGATCGTTCGCCGACCCTCCCTGTCGACCCTCATCGAGATGTGGATTTCCAAGGCAGTCGACATCGAGGATGGATCGCTGTTCGATTTCTACGCCCTGCCTTCAACGGGCAAGCTGCGCTCGAAGCTGAAGGCATTGCCGAAACGGGCGCTTCTGCGTGACTTGCCGGCGGTGCTGTTTTCGAGAAAGCAGATGGCGTCGCGGGTCGATCTCGCTGGTCGCAACCCGTTCGTCAGCGGCTCGAGCAAGGAGGCGATCCAGCATCACTATGATATCTCGAATGCCTTCTACCGGCTCTTTCTCGACGAGCGCATGGTCTATAGCTGCGGGTATTTCCAGGATTTCGCAAACGGCATCGACGAGGCGCAGGTCGACAAGCTCGACCATATCTGCCGCAAGCTTCGGCTGAAACCCGGTGAAAGATTGCTCGACATCGGCTGCGGCTGGGGCGCGATGCTGATCCACGCCGCGAAAAATTACGGTGTCGTCGGACACGGCGTCTCGCTGTCGCAAGCCCAGACCTCACTAGCCCGCGAGCGCATTCGCGCCGAGGGTCTGGAGGACAGGATCACCATCGAGATAAAGTCCTACGCAGAGCTCACCGGCACCTTCGACAAGATATCGTCCATCGGTATGTTCGAGCATCTGGGCCTGGCAAACCATGTCGCCTACTTCTCCGCTGTCCATCGGCTGCTGAAACCGGGCGGCATCTATCTGCATCACGCCATCACGAGGCGCAGCAAAGGCGACATCAAGAAGACCCTGCGCAAGGGGCCGGAATACAAGGCGCTGATCAAATACATCTTCCCGGGTGGCGAGCTCGACACGATCGGCATGACGCTAGGCAATCTCGAAGCACACGGCTTCCTCGTCTACGATGTCGAGAATTTGCGCGAGCACTATGCCCGCACCTGCAGGCTTTGGGCCGAGCGTCTGCAGGCGCGGTTCGGCGAGGCGATCGCCGAGGTCGGCGAAGCCAAGGCGCGGCTGTGGCTGCTTTACCTGAGCGGCTGCTCCATCACCTTCGAACGCGCCTCGGCGCAGATTTTCCAGACCGTCGCCACCAAACGCGCGCGAGGCCCGAGCGGCCTGCCACCGACGCGGGCGGACCTTTATCGATAGGCTTGGATCGGGTCAGACGAACCGCATCAGCGCGCCGATCTCGACACGGCCGGGCTGGTCGACGGTGCAATAGACCCCGAGATTGTGGGCGTTGTGGCGGACCAGATTGCGCAGGATCCCTGGATCATTGTCGAAACCGTCCTGAGCAATGATAGTGAAGCCGCAGCGGCGGCACGGCTCGGAGATGGTCAGGACGAGGTCGCCGATGGCGAGCTTGCGGCCGATCCATTCCGTTTCGGGAAACGAGCCGTCGACCGGAGCCATGTCGACGACGATGTTGGGGCGGAAGCGGCGGGGATCGGCGGCACCTTGCGGATGCAGCGCCTTCAGCCGCGACAGGGATGCCGTGGTCAGGAGATGGACCGGCGCCTTGCGGTAGCGTTCCGCGGTCAGCGGACCGGCATAGCCTGCCGCATTCTCCCTGCGGAACGGCCGGATCGAGGCGCCGAAGCCGAGATAGGCCGACACGGCGCGGTCGCATTCGGCGCCGGGTGCGGCGAGCCAGTCGCCATCGGGGATGGCGATTTCCAATTCGCCGCTACGGCTCAACCGGGTCCGGATGCGCGGCACCTTGTACCACTTGGCGTCACGGTCGGGCCGGGCGATTTCATTGTCCGAGATATCGACGAGGCCGAACATACGGTCGCCCTGGATGCTGTCGGTGCCGACCAGGATGGCGTCCTGGCGCTCGCCGGCGAGCGAACTCGCCGGATAGCGCCACAACTGGGTGACGGTGCCCAATGCCGCGTGCTGCCGCATCAGCCCTTCTTGTTCTGCCGGTTGGCTATGAGGTCATCGACCACGGCCGGATCGGCAAGCGTCGAGGTGTCGCCGAGCGCGGAAAAATCGTCCTCGGCGATCTTGCGCAGGATGCGGCGCATGATCTTGCCCGAACGTGTCTTGGGCAGGCCGGGCGCGAACTGGATCTTGTCGGGCGTGGCGATGGCGCCGATCTCCTTGCGGACGTGGGCGACGAGCTCCTTGCGCAGCTCTTCGGTGGCCTCCATGCCCCTCATCAAGGTCACGTAGCTGTAGATGCCCTGGCCCTTGATGTCATGGGGATAGCCGACGACGGCGGCTTCCGAGACCTTCTCATGGCTGACCAGCGCCGATTCGACCTCGGCCGTGCCCATGCGATGGCCGGAAACGTTGATGACGTCGTCCACACGGCCGGTGATCCAGTAGTATCCGTCGGCGTCGCGGCGGCACCCGTCGCCGGTGAAGTATTTGCCCTTGTAGGTCGAAAAATAGGTCTGCACGAAGCGATCGTGATCGCCATAGACGGTGCGCATCTGGCCGGGCCAGGAATCGGTGATGCAGAGATTGCCGTCGGCGGCCCCTTCGAGCACCTTACCTTCGCCGTCGACCAACTGCGGCTTGATGCCGAAGAAGGGCCGCGTCGCCGAGCCTGGCTTGAGGTCGGTGGCGCCCGGCAGCGGCGTGATCAGGATGCCGCCGGTCTCGGTCTGCCACCAGGTGTCGACGATCGGCACCTTGCCGTTGCCGACGACGTTGAAATACCACTCCCAGGCTTCCGGATTGATCGGCTCGCCGACCGAGCCCAGCACGCGCAATGACTTGCGCGAGGTCTTCTTCACCGGGTCGTCGCCGGCGCCCATCAGCGCGCGCAACGCCGTCGGCGCGGTGTAGAAGATGTTGACCTTGTGCTTGTCGATGACTTCCCAGAAGCGCGACTGCGAGGGATAGTTCGGCACGCCCTCGAACATCAACGTGGTGGCGCCGTTGGCGAGCGGTCCGTAGACGATGTAGCTGTGTCCGGTCACCCAGCCGACATCGGCCGTGCACCAGTAGATGTCGCCGTCATGGTAGTCGAAGACATATTGGTGCGTCATCGAGGCATAGACGAGATAGCCGGCGGTGGTGTGCAGCACGCCCTTCGGCTGGCCGGTCGAGCCCGACGTGTAGAGGATGAACAGCGGATCCTCCGCCTTCATCTTCTCCGGCTTGCACTCAGGCCTGACCGTTGCGACTTCGTCGTGATACCAGACATCGCGCCCCGGCGCCCAGCCGATCTTGCCGCCCGTGCGGCGCACTACCACGACGGTCTTGACCTTGACATGGTGCTTGGCGGCAACCTCGATCGCCTTGTCGGTGTTGTCCTTGAGAGGAATGGGCTTGCCGCCGCGCAGACCCTCATCCGATGTGATGACGAAGGTCGATTCGCAGTCGACGATGCGGCCGGCCAGCGCATCGGGCGAAAAGCCGCCGAAGACGACCGAATGGATGGCGCCGATACGCGTGCAGGCCAACATCGCGTAGGCCGCCTCCGGAATCATCGGCATGTAGATGGTGACGCGGTCGCCTTTCTTGACGCCGTGCTTCTTCATCACATTGGCGAGCCGGCAGACATGCTCGTAGAGCTCGTTATAGGTGACTTTCCTGTCGTCGTAGGGGTTGTCGCCTTCCCAGATGATGGCGGTCTGGTCGCCGCGCTTCTTCAGGTGGCGGTCGATGCAATTGTACGAGACATTGGTCTGGCCGTCTTCGAACCACTTGATCGAGACCTTGCCGTCGAAGGAGGTGTTCTTGACCTTGGAAAAGGGCTTGAACCAGTCGATGCGCTTGCCGTGCTTGCCCCAGAACTTGTCCGGGTTCTTCACACTGTCGGCGTACCATTTGAGGTAGGTGTCATTGTCGATCAGGGCGTTCTTCTTCCACGCCGGCTGGACGCGATGGACATGAACCTCGGACATTTCTGGCTTTCCTCCCGAACCCAATCCGCCGGCTTGAAACGCCCGCGTGATCGCGGCGACGCAGCCGCGAATTCGGCGGCATTATTACCAGTTCCGCCGCGACGGCAACATTAGACGTTGGATTCGCGCGGCGGGATGCCGCAGGGGTGCTTTTCGAGACTGTCAGCACTCGACGCGGTTCGCTGCTAACTGCATGTTTTTGTGGGAAAAGTTCGTTTTGCGATCAAGAAAAATCAATAGACAGTTAAGTAACGGCGCGCACAATTGGTGCTTGGGGGATGGAGAATCAACCTTGGGGACCGCAATGCGCGACCATCTTGAAATGGACCTGATGCTCAAAGGCTACGGGCTGACCACGGCCAAGATTCTTTATCATTTCCCCGACCACCCGCATCTCCTGCAGAGCTTCGTCTGGCAGGACTACGACATCGCTCCGAAGTTTCCGGTGCTGGTCAGGTTCATCGAATTCTGGAAGGCCAAGCTCGACGGGCCGCTGCATTCGGTGGTCTATACGCACCAGAAGCTGATCGCGCCGAACGAGTGGCGCAAAGTCGATGGGGAATTCGTGCTGCATTGAACGATGGTAACGCGATGATGGCTGTTGAGGTCGGCACCCTACGGCGCCCCCCTCTGTCCTGCCGGACATCTCCCCCTCTTGGGGGGAGATGGGATGCCGCGATGGCTTTCGCCAATCTCGAACGTTGACGGAGCGGCGGCATC